>JALXEI010000247.1 GCA_027069645.1 Hyphomicrobiales bacterium | reverse complement strand
CAAACAGAAACAGGATTGAAAACCCGGTCGCTGCGGCAAACATGGACAGGAAGACTTCGAATTTGGAAGGGGCTGCGTGTTGCTTTGTCATTTGTTTCCGGCTCCCGGTTGCTTGACAGGTGTGGTTCAGTATTGGAAAGAAGGACACGGGCTTATATGGCGATACCGGTTTCGGGGGCAATCGGCACAGCGCTGCCAGCCTGCGTCATTCCTGTTAAAAGATCGAGCATCCTATTAGCTTTCTTTGCGCCGGTATATCAATAGTGAAACGGCCATTTTACCACAGGGTTCCCAAACCGGGAACAGGGAAAAGCGGAATATGTCGAAAATACTGATACTTGTACCCGCCCGAATGGAGGCCTCGCGGCTACCTGGAAAACCCCTTGCCGACATTCATGGTGTGCCGATGATTGTGCATGTCTGGCGTCGTGCGATGGAAGCGGCCCCCGCAGATGTGGTCGTGGCAACAGATGACCGGCGTATCAAACAGGCCGTGAAAGAGGCAGGCGGACGGGCGGTGATGACGGGTACACATCACCGGAGCGGTTCGGATCGCATTTTCGAGGCGTTGCAAATTGTCGATCCCGAGAGCAAATATGAAAGGGTTGTCAATTTGCAGGGCGATTTGCCGAGCCTTGATCCGCAACTGGTGCGCATCTGCCTGGAGCCCCTCGACGATCCGCATGTCGATATTGCCACTCTCGGTGTTGAAATTACTGACGATGAGGAACGCCACAATCCCAATGTGGTGAAAATTGTTGGAACACCGGCCGGCGAGGGGCATTTGCGGGCCCTCTATTTTACCAGAGCCACAGCGCCCCACGGCGAGGGGCCCCATTATCATCATATAGGAATATACGCCTATAAACGCGCCGCTCTGGAGCATTTCGTCACGCTTCCCCCCGGTGTGCTGGAGCAACGTGAAAAACTTGAGCAGTTACGCGCCCTTGAAAACGGTATGCGAATAGATGTCCGTCTCGTTGACACCGTACCGCCTGGTGTTGATACTCCGGCCGATCTCGAAAAGGCACGGCAGTTGCTGGCCAGACACGGTGGACAGACACATTGAACAAAAAGAACAAAAAAATTGCCTATCAGGGGGAGCCGGGGGCCAACTCCCATCTCGCCTGTCTCGATTATCGCCCGGACTGGGAGGCCCTGCCGCGCGCCACTTTTGAAGGGGCGCTGGCCGCAGTCAAAAAGGGTGAGGCGGACCTTGCCATGATCCCGATTGAAAATTCGGTTGCCGGACGCGTCGCCGATGTTCACCACCTTCTGCCGGACAGCGGCTTGCATATTGTCGGGGAGCGTTTTGAACCCATACGCCACCAGTTGCTGGGTGTGAAAGGGGCAACCCTTAAGGACCTCAAAACGGTCCACAGCCATACAATGGCACTCGGGCAGTGCCGCAACAAGATCCGTGAACTGGGACTGATTGCCCATCCCCAGGCGGATACGGCAGGCAGTGCCCGCATGGTAGCCGAGGCCGGAGACAAAAGCATGGCCGCCATCGCCCCGCGACTTGCCGCCGAGGTTTACGGTCTGGAAATACTGGCCGCCGATATCGAGGATGCCGACCACAATACCACCCGCTTTCTGATCCTGTCGGCCCGGCCGGAAAAAGTCACGGCCAATAATGGTCCGGTGATGATGACCTTTGTGTTCAGGGTGCGCAATGTCCCGGCGGCCCTCTACAAGGCGTTGGGCGGCTTTGCCACAAATGGCGTCAACATGACCAAACTGGAAAGTTATCAGCCCGGCGGTTCGTTCAATGCCACCATGTTTTATGCCGATATCGAGGGGCATCCCGATGATCGTTCTGTAGGGCTGGCGATGGAAGAACTGGCTTTCTTTTCCTCCGAGGTGCGTATTCTGGGGGTTTACAAGGCGGCAGATTTTCGTTCAAAGCTGAAAAAGGAGAGCGCATGAAGCAGGCGCCACGCAAAATCATCACCCCGCGTCCGAAACTGACAATTGATATTCCAGAGGGCATGGCCCCCGTCGAATTTTTCAATTCACCGGCCAATCTGAAAAATCTTGCCGAGGAAAACGGTCTGTTTCGCACCGGTGAGGATTTGCTGATGTATCGCAAGCTGCTCGGCCATTCGACGGAATTTGATACCTCGATCATTCTGGATACATCAAGACGGATCCTTGATCCGCTGGGGCGGCCGGTGCGCCGTGACCAGATGAAACGCCAGCAAAAGAAGGTCTGGGAGCAAATGACGCAGATTGTCTGCGACTATATGCTGGAGAAATATCCCGATCCCGAAGAACATCTGATTTTGTGCGGCGAAGCCTCGCTGGACAGTACCTGGCCGCTCAACAAGCCCGGCGTGCCCAGCATTCGCATGATCCACAATCATTTCATGGTGTTTCCCATGCGGCAACTCGAAGAGGGCGAGGAGGCCAATCCGGCTGATCCCAATCTCACGGACAGCGGTCACAACTCGATGTTTTTGCTCTCGCTCTCCGATGTCTATCATGAATTTCTGGAAGTCCTTGATTTGCAGATCCTGACGCCGATCAGTTCGACAGATTGTGCTTTGGCCCTCACCGGTTATCCGCAAGGTCTGCCAAGCTGGGAGCTGAAGGGGGGAGCCGAACGCCTGAAAGACCGTTATTTCTGGTACGAGTATGAGCAGATATTGCGTGGGTTTCTGGATTTTTACCGGACGTTTTTCTCGATGGTGGCGACAGGTGAACCCAAAGTTCCGGCCGGGGCCAATTTTGCCTCGCAAGTTGATGATGTCCTGCTGGGCAATAACCAGTTTTTGCGGGTGGCAAGGGATTTGCGCGAAAAAGTGATCATCGATCCCGGTTTTGCCAATGATATACGCTGGCGTCCGGCCTACAAGCAGATTCTCTATCGCGATGATCGGGGGCGGCTGATCGTGACCATTTCGCAAAATTCGGTGGGCAACGCCATTACGGAATTGCTGGGGATTGTGGTTGAGCGGGTCGAGGATCCCGAAGCCTATAAAAAATGTGAACCGGCACTGATCGGGCGCTTGCTGGAGGTCCGCGAACGCCTTGTAGAAGCCAAACTGGGCACTGTGATCAATGGACCGGTCTGGCCGGGGGGCGTCTACAAGGCGATGTAGGTGGGGCTGCTTGATTCGCCATATCCGCGCCACTTGCCGATGACAGGATGGAGCGTCCGGACGATTGAGCGAAATAAACCGACCGCGGGCTACTCCTGGCCTCAGGCCGGTTGATCTTGCAACACAAGCACGATATCGATGGTGGTTATGAATGATTATCTGAAAGCTTTCCTTTTGTGTGTTGTGTGCCTTGCCATTCTGGCCGGGGGCATGGTGATGCTGGGTTATGCACAGGAGCAACGAAATTTTGTTCCCGGCCTGTGGCGGGGCGATGTTCAAAGACCCCGGCCGGATCTTGGTGGTCTGACGGCTTTGCGTATTCTGACAGAGGCGGACTACCCGCCCTTCAACTATTATGATGAAGACGGGGTGCTGACCGGATTCAATGTTGAACTGATTCAGGCGATGTGTGAAGAACTGGGCGTTCAATGTACTGTGGAAGCAAGGGAATGGGAAACCCTGCTGCCATCCCTCGCGCGCAAACAGGCCGATATTGTTGCCGCTTCAATAGCGATTAGTCCCCACAGCCTCAAATCAGCAGATTTTACCGACCGCTATTATGAAACTCCGGCACGATTTGTCGTTAAAAAAGGGAGGCAGGAAGGTGAGGTGACTCCCGAGGCCCTGAAAGGGAAAAGCATTGCCGTGATTGCCGGCACAAGCCATGAGGCCTATCTGCGTGACTATTATCCCGGGGTGAAACGGCTGCTCGTCAAAAACCGCGAGGAACTGCACAAAATGCTGCTTGATGGCAAGGTTGATATGATTTTTGATGACGGTATCACCACGGTTTTCTGGCTGAATGGCAAGATTTCCCATGACTGTTGTGATTTTCGCGGCGGGCCGCTGATGGATCGGAAATATTTCGGTTACGGGGTTGGTTTTGCTGTGCGCAAGGGAAATCGCCATTTGCGCGAACTGCTCAATTATGCCCTTGAAAAGGTGCGTCGTGACGGTATCTATGAACAACTGTTTCTGCGCTATTTTCCCCTGAACTTTTACTAGGC
>JALXEI010000246.1:13229-13632 GCA_027069645.1 Hyphomicrobiales bacterium | reverse complement strand
GAACTGGCCGCAAGGATTGAAAAAAATCCCGATGATCACCAGGCCCGCTTTGATCTGGCGCTGCAACTGAATGCTGCGGGCGACCGCGAGGATGCGGTTCATCATCTGATCGAAATCATCAAACGAGACAGGGAGTGGAACGAGGGCGCCGCACGCACGCAACTGTTGCAATTGTTCGAGGCCTGGGGACCTGCCGATCCGGTCACCGTTGAAGGGCGCAAACAGCTTTCAATCGTGCTGTTTTCCTGAAAGGACCACATCAGTCCGGCAAACATGATATTTCAGGTCATAAACTCATAAACAGGGTCGATAATGGTGCCAAAAGCGCAAAAATACGAGGTTAAAATGATCGCCGCACGTACTTTTGTACATGCAAGATCATTTTGGCCGCGGATTGCAGCGC
>JALXEI010000246.1:0-13219 GCA_027069645.1 Hyphomicrobiales bacterium | reverse complement strand
GCTTTTGGCATCCTGCGGACAGGGCATATTTGCTCTCTCGCTGCGTTGCAAGTTCTTGAAAACCAAAAGGTTTCCTGCGAACTTGCGCCTGGCGGGAAAACAAATCTGCTCCTGCCATTTCGATCCTGTTTATGAGTTTATGACCTAAAGGATGAACCAACCGGAAAGACAGAGGGAGTATCGTGATAACAGAGCGCTACACAAGGCCTGAAGACCTGCCAACGAGCCTTCCGGTTTTTCCGTTGCGCGGCGTTATACTGCTCCCGCGCACGGCCCTGCCTTTGAATATTTTTGAACCGCGTTATCTGGAAATGATCAACGATATTCTCGCGGGGGAACGCCTGATTGGTCTGATACAGCCAGGTCCTCGCCCGATGCTGGCACGCGACAGCGTATCGGGTATCAAAATTGAAGAGGAAAAAATTGAATCACCGCTTGATCGAAGCTGGCCGCTTCGACAGACGGGATGCATTGGCCGCCTCACCGGTTTCGAGGAACTGGGAAATGGTCATATGGCCATAACCGTGACCGGCATTGTCCGCTTTAAACGGCTTGATGAAACGGAAACCGGCAAGGCGTACAGAATTTGCAATATTGATTGCAAACCTTTTGCCCGTGACCTTGCCCTTGATAAAGACGAGGAACAGGTAGACCGGGAAAAACTGCTGTCGCTACTGCGCCTCTATCTTCATGCCAACGATATGACCGCTGACTGGCGTTCCATCCACCGGTCCTCAACCGGCTATCTGGTCAACACACTGTGCATTCACAGTCCCTATGGTCCCGAAGAAAAACAGGCTCTGCTGGAAGCCGAAAATCTGCGGGAGCGGGCCGAAATACTGATGGCGCTGGCCGAAATGGAACTCGCTTCCAAAAACGAAGGCGGCGGCACCATGCAATGATGATCATCTCCGCTCACAATGGTCATTGCATCACCGGGGGGTATTGATGTTATACTGACCAAAAGGGAGAATTTAATGACATCACTCATCAGCAATCTGATCCTGCTGGCCACGTTCTCCGTCGCCGGTATTTTACTGTTCGGACTTCTCAACATGTCCCGGTCCGGCCCCGTTAAGCTGTCGCAAAAGCTTATGCGCTGGCGTGTCGGCGTACAATTCATTGCCATTTGTCTGATCATGGCAAGCTTTTATATTCACGGCGTTTGATCACTCGCGCTGACAAACCGTTTCGAGGTTCTCCGGACCATGTTCATTCCGCTGCATGACAATAATCCCCTGCGTTCGATTTCCTTTCCCTTTGTAACGGTCACTCTGATCCTCATCAATGTCCTTGTATTTGTCGTCTTTCAAAGCGGCCTTGTTTACAATATGGGCAATGCCGGAACCTTCGATCTGGCCATTGTTCCCTGCCAGTTGCTGGGGCTCGGGCACTGCGTTGCCAACAGCGGTTCTGCGACAGGTGCTGTGCCTGAATATATCACGCCGATCAGTTACATGTTTCTGCATGGTGGCTGGATGCACCTGATTGGCAATATGCTGTTTTTGTGGGTGTTCGGGGACAATGTCGAGGACGCGATGGGGCATTTTATGTTTCTGGCCTTTTATCTGATCTGCGGCGTGATTGCGGGTTATACGCACAGCATGATGGCCCCCGCGTCAGGCATCCCGCTGATTGGTGCCAGCGGCGCGGTGGCCGGGGTGATTGCCGCCTATCTGATGCTGCACCCCAATGTACTGGTCTGGGTGCTGGCTTTTGGCGCCATTTCCATGCATCTGCGCGCCCTGTGGGTTCTGGGGGCCTGGGTGGCGATGCAATTCATCAGTGTCATGACCACACACGGGCCGGGAGGTACGGCCTGGTGGGCCCATATCGGCGGCCTTTTTGCCGGCGCTGTGCTGATCCTCGTGATGCGCCGTCCCGGCGTCAGACTGTTTGAATAGCAGGTCAGGCCGATGAAGATACTGGTACCGGTCAAACAGGTCATTGATCCCTATGTCACGGTGCGCGTGAAAGAAGACGGCAGCGGCATTGTCGAGGAAAACATGCCCCGCACCATGAACCCGTTTGACGAAATCGCCCTGCAGGAAGCCGTCATGCAGCGGGCCGCCCTTCCCGGGCGCATCAGCGAAATACTGGCCGTTTCCATTGGTCCGCAACGGATGGAAGAGGTTCTGCGCACCGCTCTGGCAATGGGAGCCGACCGGGTCATTCATGTTCTTGCCGATAAACCGCTTCAATCACTGGCCATCGCCAAAATCCTGCGGCAGATCGTTGAAGAAGAAAAAGCTGATCTGGTGCTGACGGGCAAGCAGGCTGTGGACAGCGACAATGGTCAGGTCGGCCCGATGCTCGCCGGACTGCTCGACTGGCCGCAAGCCTGCAACGCCTCACAGCTTTTGCTTGACCCGCAACAGGTGCCCGAAGACGGCTTTGGCTCTGTGGGCCCCGGCGCCGCGCGTATCATCCTCGAAAAACAGCAGGGTGAAGCCGACAACATCATTGTCATCTGTGAGGACGAGGACGGGCTGACCGGCAAGGCGCTGACATTACCGGCCCTTGTGACCTGTGATTTGCGCCTCAATACCCCGGCGCCCCTCGGCCTTGCCCAGGTGATGAAAGCCAGACGCCAGCCCATAGACACACGCAATATATCCGAATTTTCCGTTGATCCAATGGTCGAGCCGACAATTGTCAAAACACACCCGCCTGCCTCGCGCCCTGCCTGTCAGATATTTGACGGAGCCGCTGAGCTTGCCACCAGACTGATGCAGGAGGGTCTCATATGACCAGGAAAGATGCGGCCCGTGTGCTGGTGCTTGTCCCTCATGACAATCAGGCCGTGGACCCGATTTGCGCCCGCCTCATAACCGCTGCGCAAGCGTTCAGGCTGCCTGTCGATCTTTTGATTGCCGGTTCCGATATAAACTCTCTTGCCAGGGAGAGCGCACGATTTGGCGGTATTGAACGCATTCTGGTTGCCGAGCATGAGACCCTGGTTACGGCCAGCCCCGAGATTCTCGCGGCTCTTTTGACCCCGCTCATGCAACAGCAATATGAGGTTTTTCTGGCACCCGCCAACAGTCATGGACGCGAACTTGTCCCGCGACTGGCGGCCCTGCTGGATGTCTCCCCGCTGACCGATGTCACGCGGATCATTGCTCCCGATCTGTTTGAGCGGCCCGTCCATGCCGGTGCTGCCCTTGTTGAAATCAGGATGGAGAGCAGCCCTGAACTGATGAGCCTGCGCGCCGCAAATTTCCCTCCCGTACCCTTGCAGGAAGCGGGGGAGACGCCGGCACAAATCATACCGCTTGAACCGACCAGCCAGATACCACGGGCCGCTTTCGTGACTGGACAGGAGTTTTTCGGGGATCAACCCCCGCTGGAAACGGCCCCTGTTGTTCTGGGAATTGGCGGTGGTGCTGCTTCAAAAGACCTGTTTCCTCATATGGAAAGGCTGGCCGAACAGCTTGGCGCCGTCATTGGCGGCACCCGCACCGCCGTTGAAATGGGGCTGGTGCCCAACAATCTGCAAATCGGCCAGACCGGCAAAAGCATCGCGCCACGCCTCTATATCACCCTTGGCATATCAGGGGCCGCGCAGCATCTGGCCGGGATCAGAGATGCGCAAACCATTGTCGCGATCAACAAAGACCCTGACGCGCCGATCTTCAAAGTGGCCAATTATGGCCTTGTGGGCGATCTGCGTGATGTCCTGCCGCAGTTTATGGAAGTTTTCAAAAAGCAGCCCAATAACCCGAATTGAAAACAAGGCTTCAAACACGCCCGGAATTGGAGTAGGTCTGAACATACGGGACTTGATTTCACGCGCGTGACCAGGAAATGATCCTGCAATCATCTGGAGAAAAAACATGGAAATCAGAAAAGTCGGGATTGTCGGCGCCGGACAGATGGGCAAGGGGATCGCCCATGTCACTGCCGTTGGCGGATATGATGTGACCCTGTGCGACATCTCAAACGAGGTTTTGCAGCAGGCGATTTCATCTATTGATGGCAAAATGGCGCGCCGGGTTGCCAAGGGCACACTGTCAGAAGAAGACCACAAGGCCGCGCTGGCACGGATCAAAATCTGCGACAGTATGAATGATTTTGCCGATCAGGATCTGGTCATTGAAGCCGTTGTTGAAAAAGAGGAGGCCAAACGCGAGGTCTTTGCTCAACTCTCGAAGATTCTGCGCCCGGAAGCCATCATGGCCACCAATACATCCAGCATTTCAATCACCCGCCTTGCCGCCTGCACCGACCGCCCGGAGCGTTTTCTCGGCATGCATTTCATGAATCCGGTACCTCTGATGGAACTGGTGGAACTGATACGCGGCATTGCCACAGAAGACCCGACCTTCAACACAGCCCGCAAATTCGTCAAAAGTCTTGGTAAAACCATTGCTGTTTCGGAAGATTTCCCGGCCTTTATTGTCAATCGCATACTCATGCCGATGATCAATGAAGCCATTTATGTGCTTTATGAGGGCGTTGGTTCGGTCCATGAAATCGACCGGGCACTGGTTTACGGCGCCCATCACCCGATGGGGCCACTGCAACTGGCCGATTTCATCGGTCTTGATACCTGCCTTTCCATCATGCAGGTGCTTTATGACGGACTGGCCGACAGTAAATATCGCCCCTGTCCGCTGCTGGTCAAATATGTTGAAGCGGGATGGTTGGGCAAGAAGGTCGGGCGCGGTTTTTATGATTATCGTGGCGAGGAGCCTGTTCCGACCAGATAGAACGGAAGGAATAGCGAGCCGGATATGCCTGGATCCATGCATCTGTCTGTAACCGAGCTGCGGGACTTTTACGCAACAGCTCTGGGATCTGTTGCCCGCCGTCTCATTCGGCGTCAGATCCGCAAGATATGGCCCGTGACCAATGGTCAAATGATCATTGGTCTGGGTTATGCCACCCCCTATCTTCTGACCTTTCATCAGCGCACCCCCGTTGCCGCCCTGATGCCGGCCCATCAGGGGGTGACCCTGTGGCCGCCGGAAGGTCCCTATAAGGCCGCCCTCGTCGATGAACGAAATCTGCCCGTTGCCGATAGCGCCGTATCGCGCGTCATGATGGTTCATGCCCTTGAAATGAGCGAGCAGGGTGAGGAACTTTTGCAGGAGGCCTGGCGTATTCTCAAGCCGGAAGGTGAGCTTTTGCTGGTTGTGCCAAATCGCAGCGGCCCGTGGGCCAATCGCGAAAATACCCCTTTTGGACATGGCCGCCCGTGGTCACGTACACAGCTCGAAAAACTGTTTGGCGAAGTCGGTTTCATACCGCAGGAGTGGCATCCGGCCCTGTTCCTGCCGCCTTCCTGGCGTTCCCTCTCCCTGCGTTTTGCCGTTCCGGTCGAGCGTCTTGGTGCCCGCCTGTGGCCCGCCTTTTCCGGCGTCCACATCGTCCTTGCCCGCAAGCAGGTCTATCGTGGTCTGCCTGCCGGGGAAGAAGCACGCATACCGGCACGACTGATCCCCGTTCCCAGTGCCATCAGCCTTCGCAAGGGAAGAAAAAACGGCACATAAAACAATCGCTCCCGATTTTCCCGGCCTCGGACCGCTAACCCGCGATATGGTGAGAAATACGGATTACAACAGTGCTCCCCGGCCCTGAGCGGGGCCCAGGACCACGGGCAGCGCGCGACCTGCCATCCCGAATGTCGCCGCGAATCCCCCCGTGCAACTCCGAATCCCGGTTCTGCGCTACCGCTTGCCCGGGAAACATTTGCTGACAAACCCGGCCTTCATGAGTTTTGAGTTCGGAGCCTCGCCATATTGAGAAAAGCACTTCTCGTTTCTTTCATAAGCTCCAGCCACTCATCTTCTTTTTCAAGAAGCTTTGATAGTGGCGGTAAGTCACCATGAAGCCTGACGCGCCATGTCCACGGCTTGCCAGAACTATCAATAATCGCCCCCTCCAGAAGGTTCGCAATTCCCTGTAGATATTTTACAGCAATATCCCGATTTCCAACTTTATCACCGCTCTCTGCTATGTAGTTTGTGTCGAGTTTTCCGTCCGGAATACCAATAGTTCCGAAATTGACAGCGGGTATTCCAGGAACCTCCGCCTTGATCATAATCGTCTTTTTGACATCCTCGAAAAAACCTTCACGTTTGCATCGATTAATGAACAATCTCAATTTGTGAGGAAGGTCTGCATCGACTTTTGACAGTTCCGCAAGCGCTTTTTCGTAGGACAGTTTATCCTCACTGGTCTTGTTGCTGCTGGATTTTTCTTCACTTGTTCCTGTTTTCGATGAATGGGACTTCCTCCAAATCATCACTGGCACACCAATACCAACTAATGCGATAACTGTACCGATGATGGTTGCTATATTCGCCCATTTTTGAAGATCAATTGAAGACATGCAATTTCCCCGAATTTAAACCTGTTCAATTTAAACCGTTTGTAATCCCAACAGACGGGTTTTGCAAACCCGCTGCCCTCACAGCTCCCCCTGCTCCCCGGCCCCGAGCCGGGGCCCGGGGCCACAGACCGAATGTTATCCGTCGTCCCGAATCCCTCCGCCGTACGGCTCTGTATCCCGCTTCCGCGCTTGTCGCTTGTCGCTTGTCGCTTGTCGCTTGTCGCTTGTCAGGGAAGCAAACACTACCAGACAGTAAACGCGCGGGTCAGACTTTCGGCAATTTGCTATCGGCCCTGCTTTTCTTCCGGTCTCCGGGAAGCAAAGCGCAGGATCAGATAGCCTGCTACAGCCGAAAGAATTGAACCGGCGAGGATCCCCAACCGGTCATTGGTGGCATAGGAAAGCGCGCCCTGTTCGAAGGCCAGCGAACTGATGAACAGGCTCATGGTAAAACCGATGCCGCACAGAACACTGACGCCATAAAGCTGCATCCAGCCCATTCCGGCGGGCAACCGCGCAAGACCCGCCTTGACAGCCAGCCACACCGTCGCGAAGATACCGGCCTGCTTGCCAATAAACAGTCCGGCTGCGATACCCAGCGGCACCGGCTCAAACAAAGATGACAGGGAAAGCCCCTCAAGGGAAATGCCCGCATTGGCAAAGGCAAAAACCGGCAGGATAATGAAAGCCACACCGGCGTGTAAATCATGTTCCAGTCGGGCAAGCGGCGACTTCTCCTCCTCTCCCCCTTTCAGCGGTATGAAAAACGCCAGCACAATGCCCGCCAGCGTGGCATGCACACCGGATTTGAGCACCGCCACCCATAAAACCAGACCTACCGTCAGATAAAGCGAAATCGACATGCTGTTGCGAAAATTCAAAACGCCCAGCACCAGCAGCGCTCCCCCGGCCACCAGCAGGGAATCAATTGACAGATCACCGGAATAGAAAACAGCGATAATGATAATCGCACCAATGTCATCAATGATCGCCAGAGCCAGTAAAAAAAGCTTGAGAGACGGCGGAATACGCGACCCCAGCAGCGCCAGAACGCCAAGCGCAAAGGCAATGTCGGTGGCCGCAGGAATGGCCCAGCCCTTCATGGCAACAGGATCGTCACTGTTAAACCAGACATAA
The DNA here is from genome assembly GCA_027069645.1 of Hyphomicrobiales bacterium. GTDB lineage: Bacteria > Pseudomonadota > Alphaproteobacteria > Rhizobiales > JAKIUO01 > JAKIUO01. The sequence continues at coordinate 5,745 of JALXEI010000246.1, read as the reverse complement.
ATCAGTGAAGGTATGACAATGCCACCAACAGCCGCCAGAGCGGGCAGCATGATCTGTGCAGGCGAGGAGAGCTGTCCGACCAGAATCTCACGCTTCAGTTCCAGCCCCACCAGCAGAAAAAACAGCGCCATCAGCGCATCATTGATCCACAACAGGAGCGGTTTGGCGAGATGCAGGGCGCCGATGCGAATTTCAACCGGTGTTTGCAACAGGCCGTCATAGGCCGATTGCAGAAAGCTGTTTTCGGCAATCATGGCAAGGATCATGGCCAAGACCAGCAGGATGCCACTGGCCGCTTCCAGCTTCAGAAATTTTTCAATCGCCTCGTTCATAATACCTCCGCAATCTTTGGTCCATCGCCCTCGAACTGGCAACGATAAAAGTTTCGGAAGGGACTGACAACCGGGATTTTACGCCGCCCGCGACCCGGACCGGCGGGTATTGCGATTGCAGCGTCTGCCGGACCTCTTGCCCGATGCCTCTCCGCCTTGTCCCCTGGTCCTGCTGCGACGGGAATGGCCCCCACCCCCACCATTTCGACCACGACCGCCACCGCCGCGTTTGGGAGCCGGACCTGTGTGCCTGGCGATTTCCTCGCAATGATAGGGATGGTCCCTGTCCACCGGCACGCTGGCCCGAATGGTTTTTTCGATGTCACGCAGCCAGGCGCGTTCATCTTTTTCGCACAGGGAAATGGCGATGCCTTCACATCCGGCCCTTGCGGTGCGGCCAATGCGATGGACATAGTTTTCCGGTTCGTTGGGCAATTCGAAATTGATCACGTGGGTGACGCCCTCGACATCAATACCGCGCGCGGCAATATCAGTGGCTACCAGGGCGCGAATACGGCCCGCTCTGAAATTGTTCAGGGCTTTTTGCCGCTGGTTCTGGCTCTTGTTGCCATGAATGGCTTCGGCGCGGATCCCCTTTTGCCCCAGCTGCTTCGCCACCCGGTTGGCGCCGTGCTTTGTGCGGGTAAAAATCAGCACGCGTTTAATATCCTCGTCGCCAAGAATTTCTGTCAGCAACTGCCGTTTTTTGTCCCTTGGCACGAACATCACACGCTGCTCGATTTTCTCCGCCGTGGTCGCTTCGGGTGCCACTGCAACATGGACCGGATCATCAAGCAGGCCATCCGCCAGCTTTTTCACCGTTTTGGCCATTGTGGCCGAAAACATGATGGTCTGGTGCGTACCGGGCAGTTTTTCGGCGATCTTGCGGACATCATGAATAAAGCCCATGTCGAGCATGGTATCGGCTTCATCAAGCACAAACATTTTGACCCGATCGAGTTTGCAATAGCCCTGATTCATCAGGTCGATCAGCCGTCCCGGTGTCGCCACCAGGATGTGCGTGCCGCGTTTCAGCGCCTGGATTTGCGGACGGATATTGACCCCGCCAAACACCACCATTGAACGCAAGGGGACGTGGCGGCCATAAAGGCGCAAACTGTCGCCAATCTGCCCGGCCAGCTCCCGCGTTGGCGCCAGAACAAGCGCCAGCGGCTGGCAGGGAATGGCCTTGCGGCCTTCATTATCGGAAAGGACATGCAGCAATGGCAGCGAAAAGGCTGCCGTTTTGCCGGTGCCCGTCTGGGCCACACCCATCAGATCGTGACCCTCAATGATCGTTTCGATACTGGCCTGCTGAATGGGGGTGGGTTTGCTGTAACCTTCGTCCTTTATGGCGCGAAGCAGCGGCTGAGCCAGTTTAAGGCTCGCAAAATCAGTCATATATTCCTGTTCTCGTTTCAATTTTTATCCAGTACCACCCGACCCGATGCCGGCGGCTTGTTTCTGGCGATGACCCCTGCCCTTGTGGCAGAAAAGCCCTCGTGCGAAACACCCTGAATGCAAAAAGAAACCCGGCCATCCTGCACGCTCGGCAGGGCAGCAGACAATCAAAATCAAACCATATGGGAGTGTCGCCTTAACGCCATAGACGCGAAAACCCCGGCAAAGTCAAGCAAACTTGTGTCGCAGGAACAGAATTGACGAAGAGGACGAGCGGGGCTTGCAATTCCGTCCAAAACGTTCCGAGTGCGAATCCACACCAACGGAAACAGGCTGGCAGCTTCTGCATTTACCCCAAAATGCCGAGAGAGGACTTAATGAAGGGACAACACGTCCATCCGTAGTGTTCACAGACATGCTTCCACACCTTGCATAAAACTTTGAAAGCTGCGCGAACGATTACTCTCAGGATCCATGTGCTTCGCAATCCGGCGGGCAGCTTCAATTTTCGGATAGCTTTTCCGGTAGATGTTGTGGCGCTTTAGAAAACGGTGCAACCTCTCCCAAGTACCACCATTATCAGGATTGTTGAAGTTGCCAGGGAAATTTGCTCGCCTCAGGGAAGTAAAAGCGGCTTTCAACGCCTCGACATCCCCCATGAACCAGGCTTCCAACTCCTCAATGACAATACGGGTAACAACCTGAAAGTCATTATGAGCATTTGCAGACGCCTTGGTAACAAGACCTGCCTCACGGGCAATGTTTTCAAGTCGTTGTTTAAGCTGCTCACAATCATCATTGTCCTGATCCACAAGCACAATGATTTTCAGATTTTCACCATTCTCGATCCGTTTTCGATAGGCTCTCAGGCGCTCGGGAAGCTTCTTCAAAAGGTTACCCTTGCTTCTCATATTGATGGGCTTGCATTGAGCACGCCCATTCAGAATTCTTGGCATGATTTCACGGAGCACGGCTTCCATAGAAGGCTCTTCCACCAATATTTCGAGGCGGGTCATCCCTCATCCTCCAGTGTTAAAGGGGTTGCCTGCCTCAAAATGGCCCTCCATCCAAAGCTCGCCCAAGGTGGCTCCTTCATCGATGAATTCTTTAATGCCCTGCATATCTGCTACCCGTTTCACCCTGGTATAGCCATCGGCAGCACGGTAGAGCACCCGCACCTGTTCCGGTTTGAGCCGGTCGATAAAAAATGGCGAATGCGTGGTTACAATGAGCTGGGTTCGTTCCGATGCCAGATCACATTCTTCCGCCAGTTCGGGAAGCAATTTGGGATGTAGATAGTTCTCCGGCTCTTCTATACCGATAAGCTGAGGAGGGTCGGGATCATATAGCAGGATAAGATAGGCAAGCATTTTCAGTGTTCCATCCGAGGCGAAGCGGGCCAGGATGGGGGACGAAAAAGGGGCATCCTTTACCTGCAAGAGCAGGCTGCCGTCATCCAGCGGTTTGGAAGTAATTTTTTCGATGCGCGGAATACGGTATTGCAAGGTTTCGAAGATTTTTTCCAGCCGCTGGGGATGTTCCTCGCTCAAATACTGAATGACATTCGGCAGATTGTCGCCCTTGGGAGATAGTCTCTCTTCCGCCCCTGCTTCCGGTCGGCCACGCGCTGCATCGGCGGAAAGATATGAGAGATGCCAACTGGTGATGAAATTGCGCAATGCGATCACCCGGGGATTCTCACCCAACTGCCCCAAAGTGTTGACCGCCAAAACATCAGGCCCCGAAAGAGGAATATCAATCCGCTTATCTTCCGCTTCCGGCTGTTCTCCTGTAATGACCTTACCTTCTCCAAGCTTGTAATCAAGAAAATAGAAAGGTGCGCCGGGATAGGTGCGCCTCCAGCGCAGAAATTCCCGTTTAACAACCGGACCACGAGATCTCTCTTCAATTTCAAGATGATAAGTAATAAGCGGAGTTTTCCTGGGTTTATACCTCTCACGATATTGCAAGTCGATAATGATGGGGCCAGACGAATCACGGCTGCGAAGCTCCCTGAAACGCCCCCGACGATCCCAAGCCCTTTTCAATCCTTCGGTAAAACATTCCGAAAGAAAGGCAAAGACATCGAACACGGTGGATTTACCGCTGCCATTGGGGCCGAGCAGCACAGTTAGCGGCGTCAAATTCCTCAATCGCACATCATGCAATGCGCGATAGTTCTTTACATGCAGCGTTTCCACGCGTGGCGGATCAACAGGCTTGTTCATCACGGGCTCTTTAATATTGAGAAACTTTCCAATAACTCAACTGATCATTCAGGCGTCCAACCGAAAGGATAATCCAGTAAGAAGATCTTGGTAATGGCATCCAAAGTCAAGTCTCCCTCTCACCCTCTCAACAAAAACACTGCCTGTTCGCCGATGAGGTTTTGCAGGAACCAGGGGACGGCCCAGGGCAGACGATAGCCATAGGCGTTGAGCGTATGGGAGGTTTCGATTTCGGCCCCCAGTTCGCGGCACAGGGCGCGAAAGTCGCGGATGGTGCAAAAATGGATATTGGGGGTATCATACCATTGCCAGGGCATGTTTTTTGTCACCGGCATGCGGCCGCGAAACATCAGCTGGGTGCGAAACTTCCAGTAGGCAAAATTGGGCAGCGAGACGATTACCCGGTCGGCAATGCGCAGCAAGTGTTCCAGCACCACCCGCGGCCTGTAGGTGGCCTGAAGGGTCTGGCTGAGTATGGCATAGTCAAAGGCATTGTCGGGATAGTCGGCCAGATCCTTGTCGGCGTCGCCCTGAATGACCGACAGGCCCTTTTCCACACAAAGATTGACCCCTTCCTGCGACAGCTCGATGCCGCGCCCGTCCACCTGCTTGCGTTCTTCCAGAAGTGACAAAAGGGTGCCGTCACCCGAGCCGACATCCAGAACCCGCGCGCCCGGCGCCACCATGTCGGCAATGAGCAGAAGATCAACCCTTGCCTCTGCCCTGTCGCTGTTGCGCAAATGCTCAGCCATCTGCCCTGTTCTCCCGTTTGTCGGCCACCAGCCCTCTTTGTCGCGCCGCCGAACGCAAAAACCCGCGAATGGCAGCGAAAAATTCCGGTTCATGCAACAAAAAGGCATCATGGCCCTTGTCCGAGGTAATATCGACAAAGCTGACACGCGCTGCGACGGCATTGAGGGCCCTGACAATCAGGCGCGCCTCGCTGGTCGGATAGAGCCAGTCGGACGTAAAGGAGACCACACAAAAGCGCGTTGTCGTTCCCTTGAATACATCGGCCAGCGTGCCACCTTCTCCGGCATGATCGGCGGCCAGATCGAAATAATCAACGGCGCGGGTGATATAGAGATAGGAATTGGCATCAAAGCGTTCGACAAATTTGAACCCCTGATAGCGCAGATAGCTTTCGATCTGGAAATCGGCGTCAAAACCGAAGGTCACCTTGTCACGGTCCTGCAAATTGCGCCCGAACTTGGCCTGCATGGCTTCTTCCGACAGATAGGTAATATGGGCCGCCATGCGCGCGACTGCCAGCCCCTTGGCCGGACGGGTGTCATGGTCGGCATAACGCCCCTGGTGCCAGTCCGGATCCGCCATGATGGCCTGACGCCCGACCTCGTTGAAACCGATATTCTGCGAAGAATGCCGCGCCGCCGTGGCGATGGGAATAGCCGCAAAAACGCGCTCCGGATAACTCGCCGCCCATTCCAGCACCTGCATGCCGCCAATGGAACCGCCGATCACGGCAAACAGCTGATCAATACCGAGATAATCAACCAGCCGCGCCTGGGCGCGCACCATATCGGCAATGGTAATCACCGGAAAATCCAGTCCCCAGGGTTTGAAGGTTGCCGGGTTTGGAGAACCGGGACCGGTGGAGCCCATGCAGCCGCCAATGATATTGGAGCAAATGACAAAATAGCGCTCCGTATCCACCGGCTTGCCCGGCCCGACCATATTGTCCCACCAGCCCGGCTTGCCGGTCAGCGGATGATCATTGGCCACATGCTGATCGCCGGTAAGGGCATGACAAACAAGAATGGCAT
>JALXEI010000245.1 GCA_027069645.1 Hyphomicrobiales bacterium | reverse complement strand
GAGGAGGCTGAAACCACTTTGCACTTTCTATGATGGTGAAGCATAGCCGATGTCTTGCAGGGCGGCCCTGATTTCCTTCAGAATGGCCGGGTCGTCTATGGTTGCGGGAATTCTGATTTCCTTTCCATCGGCAATGTTTTTCATGGTGCCACGCAATATCTTTCCCGAGCGCGTTTTGGGCAGGCGCTGAACCACAACCACCAGTTTGAAGGAAGCCACCGGGCCAATCCTGTCGCGCACCATCTGCACCAGTTCGCCTTTCAGTTCCTCGCCCTGTTTTTGCGCCCCGGCCTTGAGGACCACAAGCCCCAGCGGGAGTTCGCCCTTGAGCGGATCGGCGACACCGATGACGGCACATTCGGCAACATCTTCATGGGCCGCCAGTACCTCTTCCATGGCGCCGGTGGAGAGGCGATGGCCAGCCACATTGATAATATCGTCGATGCGGCTCATGATCCACAGATAGCCGTCCTCATCCTTAAAACCGGCGTCGCCCGTGAGATAATAGCCTTCGACCCGGGACAGATAGCTGTCAACAAAACGCTCGTCATTTTGCCACAGGGTAGGCAGGCACCCCGGCGGCAGTGGCAGTTTGATCATGATCAGGCCGATTTCGCCGCTTTGTTCCTCGCTGCCATCTTCCCTGAGGATACGGACATCATAGCCAGGCACGGCGACCGTGGGAGAACCGGGTTTGACCGGCAACTGTTCGATGCCAAGCGGGTTGGCGGCAATCGCCCAGCCGGTTTCAGTTTGCCACCAGTGGTCGATCACCGGCACGCCGAGTTTTTCTTCCGCCCAGGAGAGGGTATCGGGATCGCAGCGTTCACCGGCCAGAAACAGGGCTTTGAAATGACCAAGGTCATGGGGTTTCAGATAGTCGCCGTCGGGGTCTTCCCGTTTGATGGCGCGAAAAGCCGTCGGAGCGGTGAACATCACCCTGACTCCGTGTTCGCTGATCACCCGCCAGAAGGCGCCGGGGTCGGGTGTGCCCACAGGCTTGCCTTCATAAATAACCGTTGTGCAACCGGCCAGAAGCGGCCCGTAGACAATATAGGAATGGCCCACCACCCAGCCGACATCGGACGCCGACCAGAACACTTCGCCCGGTTCCACATTGTAGATATTTTTCATGCTCCAGTTGAGCGCCACCGCATGACCGCCATTGTCGCGCACAACGCCCTTGGGTACGCCTGTGGTGCCGGAGGTGTAGAGTATATAGAGCGGGTCGGTGGCCGCGACCGGCACGCAATCAACCGGTGAAGCGGTTTTCGCGGCTTCGAGCCAGTCGATATCGCGGCCCTTTGTCATGCTCGCCGTCGCCTGCGGACGCTGATAGATAACTGTTTTTTCAGGTTTGTGTGCGGCCAGATTAATGGCTTCGTCCAGCAGTGGTTTGTAGGCGATGATTTTATTGACTTCGATGCCGCAAGAGGCCGACACAACGAGTTTTGGTCTGGCATCATCAATGCGTGTCGCCAGTTCCTTCGCTGCAAAACCGCCGAAGACCACAGAGTGAATGGCACCGATACGCGCACAGGCCAGCATGGCAATGGCCGCTTCGGGGATCATCGGCATGTAGATTAGTACACGATCACCTTTTGTCACGCCCTGTTCGCTCAAAATACCGGCAAACAGGGCCGTCGCCTGCTGCAAATCGCGATAGGAAAGCCTGGCCTTGATCCCGGTTACGGGGCTATCATATATTATGGCAGTACGGTCGCCATGACCATTTTCGACATGCCGATCAACGGCATTGTAACAGGTGTTGAGCGTGCCGCCGCTGAACCAGCGATAGAAGGGCAGGCGAGTGTCATCAAGAACCCTGTCAAAGGGGGTGATCCAGTCAATTTCCGTGGCAGCCTCGGCCCAGAATGTTTCGGGATCACTCATGGATCGGGAATAAACGTCTTTATAATTGTCATGATTGTCGTTCATTTTATCGTTCCCTGATGTCGACTGTGGTGGTTGTTTTATTTGATCTTTACATCTGTGACCGGGGCTTTTTTTGATGTGTTGCGAGGGGAGCTGTGCCTTTGTTTTCAGTACGCCATAGCGGTCCTGTACTGTCAACAATGATCCCGAAATTCTCTTTGGGGATCAATGGCCAAAAAAAACGAATATGAAATTGAATGAAACAGAACAGTGAAACGGGAGTTGATAAATGATCGTTGGACAGGCTGCAAAACAATCGGGGCTTCCCGCCAAGACATTGCGCTATTATGAGGAAATCGGTCTGGTGGAACCGCAGCGCCTGGAAAATGGCTATCGCGACTATGATGATGAGGATCTGGCACGGCTGAAATTTCTCGGTCGTGCCCGTTCGCTTGGCTTTTCCATCGACGACTGCCGTACGCTTTTGTCACTTTGCGATGACGAACAAAGATCAAGCCGTGATGTCAAGGCCATTGCCTCGGCCCATTTGCAGCGCATCGAACAGAAAATTGCCGAACTGGAAACCATGAAAAATGTGCTGGCGCGGCTGGTCAAATCCTGTCACGGCGACGAGCGCCCGCAATGCCCGATCCTCGACGAACTGACCCGGTAACGCCGGATCGGGAAAAACTGATCCCGGCGAGCGAAAAGGCTGACCTTTGCATTCCCGTCGGGTCAATCATTAGGTTGTTTGGTATTACCTCCCCGCTCCCCGGATCTGCGCTGGCGCTTGTCCGGGAAGCGAAAGGGCCAACGGATAGGAAGCGTATGAGTCAGGCCTTTTGTGTTCGGGGGCAATATGCGCGAAGGCCGTCATTATCAATATTTCTTCGAGGGAAGAACGAGCTGGCAATTGGGCGGGCAGGAAAAGGCACCGGAATATTGTCGTGCAGCAAAGGTGCCGGGGCACTTCATCTTGTTCAGCCACATATATTTCTTGCGATTGCGTTTGTTGAAGGCGCGGATTTGATCCACGGCATGCTGGCAGTCGGCCGGGTTTTTGCGTCCCGGGCAGATTTTGACAAGGCGGGCCTGCTCGGCATAGACCTGTTTTGTAACGAGTTTGTTATTCGTATACATGCCCTTGCGTATGCGGCCGATAACATTGGCCATAGCCTGTTTTTGCAGGGCCTTGTAATGGCGAATGAGAGGGGTGCTGTAAAGGGCTTTCTTTTCGGTGTCGATCTGCTGTCTTGTTGCCCTGCATGACGCCTTTTGCGCCTCGCTCAACGCTGCTGTTCCACATCCGGCCTGGAAAAGGGCCAGAGCCAAAACGGCCAGCAAGGGCACTTTTTTTCGAAAAAACTTTAATCTGTTCATGTGAAATATCAACAGCTTCGCCCGGTTTCATAAGTGCGCTGAGTATAGGCGGGCGAAAACAGCGTGATCAAGTGACAATTGTGACAATCTGTTTCCTGTTCAGGGCGGGCTTGACCTTCCATCAGATGGAAGGATTAGGCTGGCGCGACGTTTCATGGTTGACAATAACGGGAAAGAACGGGAACGGAATATGAAAGACAAAATTGTACCTGTACTGGTTGTAGGGGCGCTGCTTGGTGGCCTTTATGTGATGTTTGCGGGCGGTGGTAATAACAGGCCGACAAGCCGGGCATCGGTGATCATCCCGTCCCTCGGACCGGTCGCGACTGAGGGACAGCAACTGTTCAGACAGAATTGCGCGGCGTGTCATGGCGAAAACGCCGGTGGAACGCGCCAGGGACCGCCGCTCATTCACAAATATTACCGTCCCGGTCATCATGCCGACGGGGCTTTCTACCGGGCCGCTGCTCTTGGTGTACGAGCGCATCACTGGCGCTTTGGCAACATGCCTCCGATCGGCACCGTTACGCAAAACGATGTCAGCAAGATCATCGCCTTCGTGCGCGAGGTCCAGAAAGCCAACGGCATTTTCTAGCAGTCAAAGGCAAAAAAGCCGGGTTCTCCTCTTCTGTCTGACAGTACCGCTTCCCGGACAAGCGCAGCGCCGATCCGGGATCCAGGCGCGACAAATACGGAACAGGTTGAGAAAATGAACCAAAACAATAGCCTGTCACCTGTGGCCCTGGGCCCCGGCTCAAGGCCGGGGAGCGAACTGCGGCCTAGGTCATAAACTCATAAACAGGATCGAAATGGCAGGAGCAGATTTGTTTTCCCGCAAGGCGCAAGTTCGCAGGAAACCTTGTGGTTTTCAAGAGCTTGCAACACAGCGGGGGAGCAAATCTGCCCTGTCCGCAGGATGCCAGAAGCCCTGCA
>JALXEI010000244.1 GCA_027069645.1 Hyphomicrobiales bacterium | reverse complement strand
TGCGACGCCCGAACCTGCCGCAGAAAAAAAGAAGCTTGCACTGAAAGAGATGGTGCCGCTGAAAACAGACGGGAACAAGGGAACCGGCGTTGTGGGCAGGTCCGAAAAGACGGAAGAGCCGGTGACAACAGCGAGTATCATCACGACCAAAAAACAGGCCCGCTTTCCCTCAATGGATGCTGCCGGGGAGCGGCAGGACAAGGGACGTGCAGGCCCGTCCGGCAGCGAGGACGGGTTCGCCGCAGAGGTTCTGGCCGCAACGGAAGCACCGGAACACCAGCAGGTTGCAAGCGCCAGACAGGATCGAATGGAAACGATCGGTGAAAAGGAGGTGACCGGTGCCACTTCCTCCTATGCGGTCAGGCGTGTTACGGTTGCGAGAGAAAAAACGGTTGTGCGGCCACAGGGGAAACGGCTGGCCAGCGCCGCACCCTATGCAGGTGCCGGTTTCTTGAAACGCCTGAGTATTGCCGATCTTGCAAGGGTTGAACCATCGAGCCCCAACACCTGTTCCCCTCAAAATCACGAGCCTGCCCTTGCCATGAGTACGGTGCCGGTTCACCCGGCCGGGCAGGCAGCGGGAGGTTTGCAAATGGCAAGGGTGGCCGAGGATGGGCCATCGATAACCGGATCGATTTCTGCGGCTTCGCTGGTCCGTTCGTTGCGAAAGAACAAAAGGACAGGGCTTTCAAGGCTTGTACCGGTCAGCAAGAGTGAAAAAACCTGTCTGCCGCGGGATCTTTATGATCTGCTGGCAACAACACACGGACGCAAGACGGATGTCAGTGTCTGCAAACCGGATTGTCTCCCGGCTCCCGAAGCCTTTTCCCCGGGGCAAAGGGAACTGTTCGCCGAACAGTATAAAATCAACTGGTGCGGCAGCAACTGTCTTGGAATTGCCGAACCCCTGCCACTGCGCGAGGTCATGAAAATTGAACGTGATGCCCGTGTTCATGTTTGCACCCGGCCGCAATTGCGCCTTGTCCCGGCCGCGCGCGGACATTTCGACAGGGACGGCGTCCCTGCTCCGGTGCGGGCGCTATTCGAACACCTGCCCGGTGGCTATGGCAACAGAGACAATATTGCTGTTCTTATCGGCAACAGGAATTATGCGCCCGGGATCGGCATCAACGCAACCGGATTTGTCAACATTGCAGCCATGAAGGCACTGCTGGTCGAACAGCTTGGCTACAGACCGGAGAATGTGATTGTTCTGAAAGATGCCCGACGGGCCGACCTTGTTCGTCTGTTTGGCCGCGATGGCAACGCACAGGGCCTGTTGCAGAAACGTCTGGCGTCCAGCCCCGATGCCCGGTTGTTGATCTACTATTCCGGTCACGCCAGTTCGTCAGGGCTTGGAATGGACAATTATCTGCTCCCCGTGGATGCTGTGACCGGTAATGAAAGAAAAACGGCCTATTCTCTTGGTGTGCTTTATGACAATCTGAGAGAAATGGATGCCCGCTCGACCCAGATGTTTCTGGAAACCGACTTTAACGCGAATCATTCTGCCGCTGTTCTGGCCCCCAATATTGCCGAACGCCGGGTCATCGTTGCGCCGATTGTACCTGTTCGCGGATTGGCGGTGTTCAGCGCGGCAACCGGTGACCAGAAGGCTCTGGTCGATCCTGAAACGGGTATCGGACTGTTTACGCGCTATCTGATTTCGGGACTGGCCGGCAAGGCGGATGAACGCCCGATTGGCAATGGTGACCGCATTATCGACAGTGTGGAACTCTATGTTCATCTGGCCGGAAAGGTTCGTCTTGCGGCGCGCAAAACACTTGGACTGCGCCAGAATCCGACCTTTGCCCGCTCCGATAGCCTGTTTCTCAGCCAGTTGTCGCGAAAGCGGGTTCGCTAGGCCGCCTGAAGCTGTGCTTTGAAGGCAAAATGGCTCATGCTGGTGACGCTGTTCTCAGTGTGGAGTTCATGGACCTGGAAAACCGGCTCTGCACGAAAGCGGGGCGGGTAATGATCAAGCCGCACGTCCGTTGCAAGGCTCGGGAGCGTGCTGGCCATATGACGCCCCATCGGGAACAGGTCGGAGCGATGGGTGTGGCCGCACAAAATGCGGACAATATTATCGTATTTGTCAAAAACACGTGTCATGGCCTGGGCCTGCCCGATTGATTCGAACTGAAGCGGATTTTTAAGGGCTTTGACCGGTGTGGGCGGGTGGTGCAAAAAAATAAAAACCGGCCGGGATGTGTCGCGACGCAGCAGATTGTCCAGTTCTGCAAGGCGCTGGTTGCAACTGGCGCCAATATTTCGGGTGTCGCTTTTGGTATCGACACAAATCAGATCAAAATCTTCCAGACTGATGCGATACTGGCAAAACGGCGCATCCCGATGGAGAATATCCGGGGCGAGGAAGCGTTCGATCAGTGCCGGGCGGCTGTCGCGATTGCCGACGGCCGGATAGAAGGGCATTTTCAGTTTCGACAGAATTTCAAAGGCAAGTTCATAACCGTTCCGGCGCGCGCTTTCCGGCGGCGCGTAATTCACCATATCGCCGGTATGGATAACGGCCAGGGGCCGGTCGATCATCCGGTTGATGGTGTTGACACACCGCTCAAGATTGTCTGCGCGTTTCAGGGCGACCGGATCATGTTCATTGACCGGAAGCAGATGCGTATCGGAAATTTGCGCCAGAAACATATGGAGTAAACCCTGGAATAGTTGTAAAATACAGCGAAACCTGACTGTGATTACGCAAAACAGCGGGGCGGAGTTCAGGGAAAAACCGGTGTACAGATCGGGGTTTTTCGCTGTTCAGGGCGCCGCATGATTTTGCCAGAGCCCTCTATAGACCGATAAACATCATGACGTACAGCAATTTATTGTCACAGATATTACAGCTTTCTGCGGAGATCAAAAAACCCGATCATACGGAGGAAAGCCACCTTGTGCAGCGACAGAAACAATACCGCAAATGGCAATTGATGCACGAATATGTGCGCTTGCGTCCCTTTCGGGTTAATCCGCGTCAGCCGCGCTCTGCCCAGTGGCTGGAGGCCATGAACAGGATGCGGGAACTGCGTGACCGGGATGTGCTCGACTGGTTGTGGCAGCAATCCGATATTGCCCGCAATCACGAACGGGGTATTCAGGATATGCGTCCCCCCTGGAAGGGGACCTGTCACGAGGCGCTGGTGAAATATCTGAAAATGCGCGAACACAAGGCCAAAATTGTCCTGCAATGGGAAGAGGGGGCGCAACGCGAGGGCTGTCACCGCATCGATGGGGCATTTCATGCAAGGACCCGGGAAATTCTTGATCGCTACAAAACGGCTTATGATGACCAGGAGGTGTTTGAAGGCTACAGCCTTGATGATCCCTGGTTGCGTTCGTGAATGTGATAACCATCCCGACACCTCGAAGGGATAGCCGGAGCGGGAGAGAGCTTGTGAGCCCGAACGATGATCACCGGTTCGATGACGAGGAAAGGGAGCTCGACCGTCTGCTCGCCAAAGCCGCCCGCAGACAGAGAGGGGCGGAAGATGACGGCATTGAGCGGGAAGAGATCCGCAAGGCGATAGAGGCACAGCAGCAATATGACGGTGCGGATGATGTAACCGCGGCAACGCTGGAATTCGAGAAGTGGCGGCTTTTGCACAAATATATTTATGCAAGGCCTTTTCGCCTTTCCGGTCAGCAATCCCGTCCCGATCAGTGGCGCGAGGTGGCCCGCAGATATGCCACACTGGACGAGCCCGAGCTGGCGCAATGGCTCGATCTGCAAATCGAGGTTGCGGAAAACCGGCAGCAGGGACGCTCCGATCTGCGCGTGCGGCGCGATGGCCCCTGTTTTCTCATACTGCTCGAATATGTCGGCAACAAAAAAAGAACGGCTCTTGCCGTGTTGCACTGGGCGCGGCAGGCGCAAAATGCCTCCGATGTGTCCGTTCACTCCGCCCCTGGCATTAACAAAACCACAAGTTGACAGTTCCGGTTTGGCTTTTTTTCCCCCTATACTGTGGCGAGAGGAAATAATTCGGCAAACGGACGATCTGCGGTTATGGACTGGAACAATTCGGTTTGGCTCTTTTGTGAACGGGGAACGGGTACAGCCCTGCTGGCTGAACCTGTCAATGCGCTCGCGAGTCTGGCGGGCGTGCTGGCCGCTCTTGCAGCCATGTGGATCAGCCACCGTCTTCCCCGGGACCGGAAAAGTGGCGCCTTTCCGCTGCTGATCACGCCGGCGCTGCTGACAGGGGCGGG
>JALXEI010000243.1 GCA_027069645.1 Hyphomicrobiales bacterium | reverse complement strand
CCCGCACGGCCCTGCCGAGAACTTCAGAAGTCACACTCTGTGCGGCAACGCGCCGGTTGAGAATTTTGCTGATCACGCCCGAAACATGTTCACCATCCGCAACAAGCGCTTTTTCATTTTCCCGCCATTGTCTGGCAACTTCGGTCAGCAGACGCGCAAAAGTCTCGCGCGGGAAATAGGTCCCGGCAAAAAACGGCTTGAGATCCGGTGTCAGAAACACGGAATTGGGCCAGCCCCCGCCACGGGTGATGATCTGTGTTGCAATCATATAGGTTTCATCAACATCCGGTCGCCGCTCCCGGTCAACCTTGATGGCGATAAAATGCCTGTTGAGGATTTTCGCAATTTCCTCATTCTCGAAACTTTCACGCTCCATGACATGGCACCAGTGGCAGGTTGAATAGCCAATCGATAAAAAGATCGGCCTGTTTTCCCTTTTCGCCCTCGCAAAAGCTTCCGGTCCCCAGGGATACCAGTCAACCGGATTTCCGGCATGCTGGCGCAAATAGGGAGAAGCCGCTTCGGCCAGCCTGTTGCTCATCTTGCCAGCCTCCTTTCCGGTGGCTTCAGGGCCGGACACCACCAGTGCCAGCAACATGCCACATATGATTTTGAAACGTCTCATAATACGCCCGATTGCCCGACAGTTTTTTCACTCTTTCGAGGATGAAAGACCACAACACATAATACAAATAAACAATTGGTGATGGTGTGCTGGGATCATCAGGGTGTTTTCATTTTGTTCGAATTTGCACTTGACTCACGATATTCTCAATGGTTAGAACAAAAAAAGAACGATTACAAGGAAAAATAATCTCATGCGTTTTGAAAGCCTTGAAAAATTACGTGCCGAAATCAGGAAGATTGAAGGACACACACATCATTTTGAATCTTCGGAAAAAAGCCTCCCGGGCCAAAGCCGTGACAATCATCCCGCTGCCACATGGTCTTTTGGTTTGCCGGAAATCGATCAACTGCTTCCGCATGGCCTGTCGTCCCGCGCCCTGCACGAAATAACCCCCGCTTTTTATAAAGACAGCGTTGCGTCCCTGTCCTTTGCACTGGCCCTGCTGTCTCTTCGGGCCTGCCACGACAGCGGGCCGCTGCTATGGTGTTCATCCTCGCGCCATCTGTCCGAATTCGGCCAGCTCTACGGGCATGGTCTGAGACGTTTCAACATTGACCCACGCCGTTTTCTTGTCATTGAAACCGAAAACGAGACCGAAACGGCTCTGGTGCTTGAAGAAGCCCTCAAATCTGCCCGGCTATGCGCCGTTCTCGGGCTCATCAACAATCCCGGTTTCACGGCAGCACGGCGCCTGTCACTCATGGCCGACAGGGGACAAACTCCGGCCCTGCTCGTTACAAATGCCGGAAAAGGCGGCATCAGAACCGCATCGACATGCTGGCAGGTCACAACACTTCCTGCCCTTTGGCAATCCGGCGCAGAATTTTCTTTTCCGCAACCGGCCTGGCAAGTGACCCTCGTCCGCAACCGTCTGGGCCCCGCAGACAAAAACTGGCACCTGGAGTTCCCCTGTTATGACCAGCCTTTCATCAACAACACTCGAAAAGCGTTTTGTTTTTCTCACCCTTCCCCGTTTCGCACTCGAAAATCACAAACTTCGAAATCAAAAAGCAAAGCCGCCTGAAAGGCCCTGGCATAAAACGTCCCGTGGCAAAACACATGCGCCATTTGCTCTCATCAAAGACAGCCGCAAGGGACAAAGGCTGGTGGCCATCAATGAATCAGCCCGGCGACAGGGGCTTGTCTCCGGTATGTCATATAGCAACGCCCTTGCCCTTTGTCCCGAACTGCAAACCGCCCGTGCAGCACCGCAGGAAGATCGCAGGAGGCTCAAACAACTGGCGCGATGGTGCGAACGGTACGGGCCTTCCTGCAATATTCATGATGAAAGCAGTTTGTGGGTCGAGATCACCGGCACGGCACATCTGTTCGGAGGCGAAAAAAAACTGCTGGAAAAAATCAGTTCGGACTTTCTGCAACGCGGCCATATGGTATTGCCCGGCCTTGCCTCTACGCCGGGGGCCGCTTTCGCCCTGTCCCGTTTTGCCCCCACTCGTGACCTGCAAAGTCGTATCGCGCCTTCTGGAAAACAGCAGGATTTTCTGGCCTCCCTGCCCGTCGAGGCCCTGCGCCTTTGCCCGGACACTGTTTCCCTGCTGCATCGTCTTGGCCTTGCCACCATCGGGCAACTGCTCCGACTGCCACGCAACAGTCTGAAACGACGGTTTTCCGACAAACAACAGGCCCGGGCGGTTTTGTTGCGTCTTGACCAGATGCTGGGGCTTCGCGACGAACCCCTTGTTCCCCTGTCACCACCGGTTGCCTTTGAATCGCGCTTGCATTTTCCCGACGCTCTCGCCTCAATGCAGATGCTGGAGTGCGCACTTGTTCGACTCGTTGACGATATTACCGGCCAGATGGACAAACACAGACAGGGTGCGCGCCAGATCAGCCTCACCCTGTGGCGTCCCGATCATAGCCGGGCCAGAATTACCATCGGCACAACTTCCGCCTGCCGGGACAGCGCCCGTATCATCCGACTGTTCCGGGAAAAACTCCAACACAGGGAACCGGGAGACAATATCGAGATTGCCGTTCTTGCCGTCGACAGGGCCGAGCTCCTGTCCGCCAGACAATATTCACTGGATCACACCCGCAAAAACCGGGAAACGGAATTCCCCCTGTCCCTGATCGATCGCTTGCAAAATCGTCCCCGGATCAGACATATCGGCTGTTTGCAGGCCGTTGACAGCCATATCCCCGAACAGGCACAAAAATTGTCCCGCCCCCCTCTGCCTCAAAACACGTGGCCGGCTGCTTTCCCCGGAGACAGAAACAACAACGTTTATTTATCCCCGCGCCCCTTTTTGTTGCTCAACCCGCCCGAATCGGTTGAAATTATTCCCGCCTTGCCTGACGGCCCCCCGCAACACATTGTCTGGCGCAGGGCAAGACGCAAGGTCATTGCCGCCACCGGCCCCGAACGCCTTGCCCTGGAATGGTGGCACAACACGGCCCGTCTCCCTTCTGCCGGGAGCCGTGATTATTACAGGGTCAAAACGGCTGATGGCGGTGACTTCTGGCTCTGTCGACAAGCTGTTTTTGAAGGAAAACAAAAGACCAAAATCCCCCCGCGATGGTTCCTGCACGGTTTTTTCGGCTAGCCTGCATTTCTCACCATTGAAATCACCTTCGTAAAAACCACCCGTCCCCGACAGAAAATACAGATACAAATGACAGCAGTTTCCACATATGCCGCCCTGCATGTCACGACGAATTTTTCATTCCTGCGTGGCGCCTCTCATCCTGACGAACTGGTCAAACAGGCCCGGAAACTGGGCCTTGCCGCCATTGGGGTCACCGACCGCAACACCCTCGCCGGTGTGGTGCGCATGCATGTGGCCGCCCAAAAGGCGGGCATAAAACTGCTCATTGGCGCGCGTCTTGTCCTGCGCGAGGATCTGCCCGATCTGTTATGCTACCCCACCAGTCGCCGCGCTTACGGACATCTCTCCCGTCTGCTCGGCCTTGGCCAGCGACGCGCGCCAAAAGGGCAATGTGATCTGGGACTTGCGGATGTCCTTGCCCATCAGGCGGGACAGGTTTTTATTGTTCTCCCGCCAGCAAGCAGCAGCCATAACCGTTTCCGCAAACAGTTGCAACACCTCAAAAAACAGCTTGATACACCTTTATATCTGGCCCTTCCCCATCATTATCGCGGTGATGAAAATATCCGTTTTGCACAATTGCAGACCCTTTCGCAGCATTGCCGGACCCCGCTCATTGCTGCCAGCGAGGTGCTCTATCACAAACCGGAACGAAAGCCTCTGCAGGACATCCTCACTTGCATCCGTGAAAAATGCACGATCATGGAGGCCGGGCGGCGTCTCATGCCCCATGCCGCAGCACATCTGAAATCACCGCGTGAAATGCAGCGCCTTTACAGGGGCTATGAAGATGCACTCGCGCGCACCACGGAACTGGCGTCAATCTGCCGTTTTTCCCTTGATGAACTCGCCTATGACTATCCGCGCGAACCTGTACCCGATCATACAACACCGCAACAATATCTCACCAAACTCAGCTGGCAGGGTGCCCGAAAGCGCTATCCGCGCGGGCTTCCGGACAAAATAAGGCACAATCTCGAACACGAGTTAAAGCTGATCGGCGAACTGGATTACGCCCCCTATTTTCTTACCGTATATGAC
>JALXEI010000242.1 GCA_027069645.1 Hyphomicrobiales bacterium | reverse complement strand
GGGTGCGGCGATGGTGGAAGTCAATTCCGAGACCGATTTTGTTGCGCGCAATGACGCGTTCCAGGAAATGGTTCGTACCATTGCAGCCATTGCCGGTGAAAATGACGGCGATTTTGATCGGCTTTCGGCAGCCACTTTTACCGGTTCTGACAAGTCTGTCGTTGACTATATAAAGGAAATGGTCGGGACGATCGGGGAAAACATGTCCCTGCGTCGTTCAACGGCTCTTTCTGTCGACAAGGGCATTGTTGCCTCCTATATCCATAATGCCATTGCCGATGGTCTGGGTAAAATCGGTGTGCTTGTAGCGCTGGAATCGGATGCCGATCAGGGCAAGCTTGAAGAAATCGGCAAACAGATTGCCATGCATGTTGCTGCCACTTCACCTCTGGCGCTCAATCGGGAAGATCTCGACCCGGAAGTTGTCGCCAAGGAACGCGCCGTACTGGTCGAGCAGGCAAAAGAATCGGGCAAGCCTGACAATATCATCGAAAAAATGGTCGACGGGCGGATGAACAAGTTTTTCTCCGAAGTGGTGCTTTTGTCGCAAAGCTTTGTGATCAATCCCGACCTGACGGTTGAAAAGGCCCTGGCGGAGGCCTCGGAGGCTGCCGGGGCACCGATAAAACTGGTGGCATTCGAGCGTTTCGCCCTTGGCGAGGGGATCGAAAAGAAAGAAGAGGATTTTGCCGCCGAAGTTGCCGCCGCTGCCGGGGGCAACTAGACCGGAACCGGATCGAAAGGCCATTCCATTATTATGGAATGGCCTTTTTTCGGTGGGCCATTTTTTTTCATCAAACTTATCCGACCTGAAGCCATTTTCAACCGGAGACTTCCCATGACTGAGACAAAGGCTGTAACCGACTGGAAAAGAGTATTGCTGAAACTGTCCGGTGAAGCTTTGATGGGAGAGCTTGACTACGGCATTGATGTGGCCACGGTCGATCGTTTCGCCACCGATATTGGCGAGGCGATGAAATCGGGCAAGGAACTGGCTGTTGTTGTTGGTGGTGGCAATATTTATCGCGGCATGGCCGGAGCGGCGGCGGGCATGGACCGCGCCAATGGGGATTATATGGGCATGCTGGCAACGGTTATGAACGCGCTTGCCCTGCACAATGCGCTGGAACGCCAGGATATTCCGGCCCGTGTCCTGTCATCAATCCCCATGCCGAGTGTTTGCGAACCTTTTATCCGGCAAAAAGCCATCCGCCATTTGTCCAAGGGCCGCGTGGTGATTTTTGCCGCCGGAACGGGTAACCCGTTCTTTACAACAGATACCGGCGCGGCCTTGCGGGCCATTGAAATGCAATGTGATGGTCTGGCCAAGGCCACACAGGTGGATGGTATATATAGTGCGGACCCCCGTACAAATCCCGATGCCGAACGCTATGATACTCTGACTTATGGCGAAGTGCTGGCGAAAGACTTGCAGGTTATGGATGGAGCCGCAATTGCCCTGGCGCGTGACAATGATCTGCCGGTGATGATCTTCTCCCTGCGCGAGGAGGGGAGCATCACGCGTGTTCTGAATGGTGAGTTGAAAAACACCCTGGTTCACGGCGACAGGAAATAAAACGGTTTTCCTGTTTATGTGAGACCTGTTACCATTTTCAAAATGCCTGTCGGTTGAGGTTGAATGAAGAAGCGTTGCAGCCTATACCGGTTGGGAGACCGGTGCGTACAGATTGCATCCGGGGGGCTGAACAGGCAGATTGTCTGAAACAATCCGCACTTTTCACAAACCGGCATCGCAGAATTCAGGAGAGACAGGAATGACGGACAGTTTTGATCTAAAGGACCTTGAACGTCGGATGCACGGCGCCGTGAACGCCCTCAAATCCGATTTTGGCGGTTTGCGTACCGGTCGGGCAAACAGTTCCCTGCTGGATCCGATTATGGTTGATGCCTATGGCACCCCCATGCCCCTGAATCAGGTGGCGAACATATCTGTGCCCGAATCGCGCATGTTGTCCGTACAGGTTTGGGACAAGGGCCAGGTTCATGCGGTGGAAAAAGCCATTCGAGAATCCGACCTCGGCCTCAATCCGATGATTGACGGGCAGACATTGCGCATACCTCTTCCCGAACTCAATGAGGAACGGCGTCAGGAGCTGGTCAAGGTCGCCGGAAAATATGCCGAACAGGCGCGTATTGCCGTGCGCAATGTGCGTCGCGACGGGATGGACCGGTTGAAGCACATGGAAAAAGATGGTGAAATAGGCAAGGATCTGCATCACGATCATGCCGAGGAGGTTCAAAAGATCACGGACAGGGTCATTCGTGAAATAGATGAGGCGTTGCATCAAAAAGAACAGGAAATCATGCAGGTCTAGGTCATAAACTCATAAACAGGATCGGGAATGGTGTCAAAAGCGCAAAAATATGAGGTTAAAATGATCGCCGCACGTACTTTTGTACGTGCAAGATCATTTTGGCCGCGAATTGCAGCGCTTTTGGCATCCTGCGGACAGGGCATATTTGCTCCCCCGCTGTGTTGCAAGTTCTTGAAAACCGGAAGGTTTCCTGCGAGCTTGCGCCTTGTGGGAAAACAAATCTGCTCCTGCCATTTCGACCCTGTTTATGAGTTTACGGCCTAGAGTTTCGGCCCTGTAACAGAAAAACCGCAGGTGCAGTTTGCTGCAAACCGGATGAACAAAAGCGTTGCCAGTCATCTTTTGTCATGCACGACCTGCAATCGGACGAGAATTGAGAATGCCTGATGTGGAGAAAAGCGGGGACTGCTGCGTGAGCCCGAGACAGGTTCCCTCTCATGTCGGGATTATCATGGATGGCAATGGCCGATGGGCAAAAGCCCGGGGGCTGAAACGCTATGAAGGTCATCGTCAGGGCATTGAAAGCGTGCGAACAGCGGTCCGCTATGCTTGCGAAACCGGAATTTCCTATCTCACCCTGTTCAGCTTTTCATCGGAAAACTGGTCACGTCCGTTGCAGGAAATCAGCGAACTGATGCAGTTGCTGAAATTCTTTATTCGCCGGGACCTCGCCAGATTGCACCGGGAAAATGTCTGTATCCGTGTAATCGGCACGCGCGACGGGGTGGAGGACGATATTTTAAAGCTGCTGGATGAAGCGCAGGAGAAAACCCGTGACAACAAGGGACTGGTTTTGACGATTGCCTTTAATTATGGTTCACGTGATGAAATAACCAGAGCAGCCCGACGACTTGCCCTGCTGGTGGAAAAAGGAGAAATTCGCGCCAGTCAGATCACATCGGAAATGCTTGAGAATAACCTGGATACAGCCGGAATACCCGATCCGGATCTGTTGATCAGGACAAGTGGCGAGTTGCGCCTCAGTAATTTTCTGTTGTGGCAATGTGCCTATTCGGAACTGGTTTTCCTCGACAGCTACTGGCCCGATTTCAGTCGTGAAAAGTTCGCGAAAGCCATCAGCGAATATCAAAATCGGGAGCGCCGCTTTGGCGGCTTGAGAGAAAGGTCCGGCGGTTGAACCAGCAACAATCAAACAATAATGCGGATTCAGGCTCTTCGGGAAACTGGTCCGATCTTGGTCAGCGTCTTGTTTCCGCAATGGTTCTGGCCGCAGTCGTATTGTTTATCACATGGTCGGGGCCTGTTCCGTTTGCTCTGCTGGTAGCGCTAGGGGCCGTTATTTTGTGCTGGGAATGGGCCCGGATGGTGCGCCAGACAGATTTTGACGAATTGCTGGTCCTGCATGTGATTGCTGTCCTCGTGGCTTGTACTCTTGTTGCACTCGGGCAGGGGGGAACGGGTATTATTGTCCTGCTCCTCGGGCCGGCAATCAAATTTGCAACGGCAAGTGACCAGATGGCCAAAAGTCTCGGCGTTTCCCTGCTGGGTGTCCCCTATATCGGTCTTTCGGTCATGGCGTTGATCTGGCTGCGGGGGGATGTCGAATACGGTTTCGCGGCCATTTTGTATCTGTTTGCAACGGTATGGACCGTTGATATCTTCGCCTATATTTCGGGGCGGATGTTTGGCGGTCCAAAATTTGCGCCGCGTATATCACCAAAGAAAACCTGGTCGGGTTTTATCGGAGGGGTGAGTGCCGGAGGGATCGCCGGCATGCTTTTTGGCCTTGTTCTCGGGCAAACCTCACCGGTTATGCTGGGTCTTGTCTCTCTTGTTATCGGGGCTGTTTCGCAACTGGGCGATCTTTTTGAATCAGCTTTCAAACGTCATTATAACATCAAGGATGCCAGCAATCTGATTCCCGGACATGGCGGACTGTTC
>JALXEI010000241.1:5940-13893 GCA_027069645.1 Hyphomicrobiales bacterium | reverse complement strand
TTTTACAATTATGAAGCGGACCTGTCCAGCTTCTGGCCAACTGATCAAACATGATACTCTTTCAGCAGGTCAGGGATGGTGTTTCAAAGATACAACATCTTCGGACAGGGGCGTTGAACAATTTTCCAGCCCCCCCGCAGACAGAACGGAACAAATGCACCCAGGGCACAGGTTCCCCCCTCAAATCGGCAAAAAACGGATCAATACAGTCCAAATCCGTTTATGAGTTCACGGTCTAACCGGCTTTATCGAGATTTTCTTTCGAATTCTTTTGATCATCCTTTTTTGCCCTGGCGATTTCCTCCTCCGGCATGTCGTCGACAATCAGACCGGCATTCTTGCGGATGGCCCGTTCGATTTCTGCACATATTTCCGGATGATCGCGCAGGAAACTCTTGGCATTTTCACGCCCCTGCCCGACCCGCTGACTGTCATAGGAATACCAGGAACCGGATTTCTCAACAATCCCGGCCTTGACACCAAGATCAATAATTTCACCGAGTTTGGAAATACCCTCACCATACATGATATCAAATTCCACCTGGCGGAACGGTGGGGCCACCTTGTTCTTGACGACCTTGACGCGAGTCTGGTTGCCGATCACCTCATCCCGATCCTTGATTTGCCCGATCCGGCGGATGTCGAGACGGACCGAGGAATAAAATTTCAGTGCATTTCCACCGGTTGTTGTTTCGGGGGACCCGAACATCACACCGATTTTATGGCGTATCTGGTTGATAAAAATCACCATTGTATTCGATTTTGAAATCGACCCGGTCAGTTTTCGCAATGCCTGACTCATCAGCCGTGCCTGCAAACCGGGCAAACTGTCCCCCATCTCCCCCTCAAGCTCCGCCTTGGGGGTCAGCGCGGCAACCGAATCGATCACAACAACATCAAGCGCCCCGGAACGCACCAGTGTATCGGCAATCTCAAGCCCCTGCTCGCCCGTGTCCGGCTGTGAAATGAGCAAATTATCAATATCAACACCCAGCTTTCCTGAATAGACCGGATCAAGAGCATGCTCGGCATCAATAAACCCGCAAACCCCTCCCCTTTTCTGCGCCTCGGCAATGAGATGCAGGGCAAGGGTCGTCTTGCCGGAAGATTCGGGCCCGTAAATCTCGATGACGCGACCACGAGGCAGCCCGCCAATACCAAGCGCAATATCGAGGCCAAGTGAACCTGTCGGAATGGATTCGACCTCCACCGTCCTGTTCTCGCCAAGACGCATGATCGAACCTTTGCCAAAAGCCCTTTCGATTTGCGACAATGCCGCATCAATCGCTTTATCCTTATCCATATTACCTCCCTCGATAACCTCGAAATGACTTCCCGGCATGACGATTTCTCCTTCATTCACGATGTGACAGACAGAACGATATCGCTCATATGTACCACATTTGTTCCATATCAGCAAGCCAATTTGGAACATATCGTGAATTTATCAGAAAATCCAACTTGTGCGCGCCCAAAAAACCACGACGAAAGCCACAATACCATATCTTCACAAGACAACCCTAGTCGCAGTTCGTCTAGTTGGCGAGAACTTCCTTCACCCGGGCCGCCAGATCCTTCAATCCATAGGGTTTGGCCATGAAAACAAAATCATCATCTTCATCGAGAACCTCGCGTGCGAATCCTGATACGAAAATGATTTTCAGATCCGGTTTGGTCGCGCGCATTTCCCGCGCCATTGTCGGACCATCCATCTCGGGCATCATGACATCCGACACGACCAGATCAATACGTCCGTCAACCTCGTTCATGATTTCAAGTGCCTGAACACCGGTACCGGCCTCAAATACTTCATAGCCACGCTTGCGCAGGGCACGCGCGGAAAAACCGCGAACAGCCTCTTCGTCCTCAACCAGCAAAATTGTTTCGGTACCTGTCAGATCGGGTTTGTTCTTTTTATCGCCCTCAGCGCCTGATGACAGTTTTTCCGCTGTTTCCCCGGCATCTTCCTCGTGGCGCGGCAGATAGATACGGAAGGTTGTCCCCTCTCCAACTTCACTGTCGATATAAATAAAGCCGCCCGTTTGCTTGACAATCCCGTAAACCATCGACAGCCCGAGCCCCGTCCCCTTGCCAACCCCCTTGGTGGTAAAGAAAGGTTCAAACACCTTGTCACGCACCTCCTGCGTCATACCCGATCCGGTATCGGCAACCTGGATCAGCACATATTCCCCCACCTGCATGCCCTGATCTTCAATATCTGCCGACATGCGCTGGGTGATGTTGCGCGTTGTGATCGTAACTGTTCCGCCTGCGGGCATGGCATCGCGCGCGTTTACGGCCAGATTAACGATCACCTGTTCAAACTGGATGACATCGGCTTTAACCAGCCACAAATCACGATAGCGTTCGAGATTGAGTTTGACATTGTCACTCAGCAACCGGTCGAGCAGGATCGACAGGTTGGAAACAACATCATTGAGGTTCAGGACCTCCGGGCGCAGGGTCTGACGGCGGGAAAAGGCCAGTATCTGACGGACCAGTGACGCGGCCCGATTGGCATTTTGCTTGATACTGATGATATCCTTGAAACCGGGATCTGTAGGCCGAATACTGCCAAGCAATTCATCCGTGCCAAGAATGATTGCAGTCAGAACATTATTGAAATCATGAGCAATTCCGCCTGCAAGCTGGCCGACCGCCTGCATTTTCTGCCCCTGCACCATCTGCATTTCCATCGACCTCTGGTCCGTCGTGTCAATGGCATAGAGAATGGAACCGCCAAATTCGCTGCCGCTTTCATGGTCAATACTGCCCGCAGGCGAAAAATAAAGGCGCCCGGTCTTTTCACCTCCGGCAAATGAAACATTGATGGGGCTGATTTTGACCTGACCGGCAGAAGCACGTTCAAAAGCCAGCGCCACCTCTTCCCTGTTGTCTTCCTCGACCAGGGAAACAAGCTCGATTCCGGAACTGTCACCTCCGGCCAGGGTCTTTGCAAACATCCGGGCAAATGCCACATTGGTGCTCCCTACCATCCCCTTCTCGTCTATCGTGGCAATGGCAATGGGGGCGGACTGATAAAAACGGGCAAATCGCACTTCGGCAGCACGCAAATCATCGGCACGACCGGTACCGGGCTCGCGGTTCAGAACCAGTGTCCGCGACTGTTGCCCCCTGACCTCGTCATAAAACGACTGATGCAATAGCCGAACCGGCAGTGAAGTCCCGTCCTGCCGGATCAAATCCAGATCAAATGTCTGCCTTGTTTCCCCTCCGGTGGTTCCAAAGCCCCGCGACAACAGGGCCGCCCCGTCCCCGGATATGATGTCTTCCAGCGTCAGCCGGGAGGCGATGGCATCTGCGAGATCGAGCCCCAGCCAAGCGGCAAGGGTCGCGTTCATATAGTCGATTTGCCCCTTGTCATCGGCAGAAAAAAAGCCGGCCGGTGCCTGATCAAGATAGTCGATAATCTCCTGCAATTTGCCAAATGCTTCTTCCTGCCTCTGGCGTTCACTGGTGATTTCGGCAATCTGCCATATGTTCAGGGGATGGTTTTGCTCTTCTTTCCCGTAGAATCTGTCGAGAAAACCCGAAACACTTTCACCCGTTTTTGACCTCGCCAAATGCCTGGCAACACTTATACGGTACCAGCGGGCCGTGCTTCCATGTTGACCTTCCGTGCCGCAAGTATTTGCAACACGAAACTCTTCTCGCCAGCCCCGACCGTCCCTGACCGCCTGCATGAGGCGATATACCGGTTCCGCAGCCGCCACCTCCCCCGAGAAGAATTCCTCAATATTGACAATCCTGCCATCATCCCTGTTCGCCATCAGGGCTTTACAGGCATCATTGGCATAAACGACATCACCATTTTGGTCCGTAACCAGTACACCTTCGGGAAGTTTATCCGATAAAGGGGAACCTGAAAGAGCAAGGCCTGTTTCGGGAGACAGACGGATGACTCCGGCTGCAAGGCCGGCAATGGCCAACGCTCCCGACATGACAAGCAGGGTCATGACAGTCGTCAGCAATATTTTCGACAGATCGCTATCTACCAGAAGGGCAAAAACCAGTCCCGCTGATACAACCGCACCAAGGCCGAGGCCGAGCCATCTGAAATCGATTCCTCCCAGCGTTTTCTGCAAGACAGAAAAAAGACCGGCCTGATGTATGTCTGAATGAGCCATTCAAGCCTCATAGCTGATTCGCCGACCATTTGTCCGCAAAAAATCACAAGGCGCGTCAACACGAAAACCGGACAGAAATGTTACCATTAACAGCTTCTCAACCTTTTTCGTTTATTAATAAAGCGTTGGTTTTTTATGCGGGAGTCTGGCGGCAGATATCCGTCTGCATTGTTCAGGGTCAGTTTGGCGAGGTTCATCATGTGGTTGCGTTTTGTCATTATTTTAATGTCGATTTTTATGCTCTCCGGGTGCTCATCCCTGTTCGGCGGATCACATGCACCACAAATGGCCTATGTCGGTGACCTCTCGAACAACCGGGTTTCTCGCGCCGGAGAAACAATAGCCTATTCGAAAGCCGACAACGGGCGCGATACGCTCATCTATGTCTTCAAGGGTGTCGACGAAAAAGGTGGTATTCACATCAATCGTGTCGTTCGCCGGACGAAAACCGAGGGAGCGCGCACCGGCATCGTCGGCTGGTTGCAAAACAAATCTCCTGATTCGGTTGAACTGGTCTTTATGCCGGATCAAACGCTTCTTGTTTCACCGGGCGTGCATGTGGTGTTTATCAAGTCAACACCAAGCGAGCTGCATTATCGTGTTATTATGACGGCAGGCTAGGTCATAAGCTCATAAACAGGATCGCGACAGGAAGCGAAACCGGTGTCCCTCCCTGTTTATTTTGAGAAGAGGACCCCGGGAAGCCAGGTCACGATGCCAGGAAAAACACTCAGCAACCCCAGCGCCAGCAACTGAATAAAGATAAAAGGCACAACGCCCTTGTAAATATCCAGGGTGCGGACACTGTCCGGCGCAACACCTCGCAAATAAAACAGCGAAAAACCGAATGGCGGCGTCAGAAAACTGGTTTGCAAATTGATGGCGATCATCACACCAAGCCATAGCGGGTCATACCCCATTGCGATCAGTGCGGGGCCGACGATGGGCACGACAACGAATATGATTTCCAGAAAATCAAGAAAAAATCCAAGCAGGAAAACCACCAGCATAACAACGGCCATCGCCCCCGCCGCACCACCGGGCAGGTTTTGCAAAGCGTGCTCAATCCAGACATCCCCGCCAAACCCCCGGAATACCAGAGAAAACATCGATGCGCCAAGAAGGATCACAAACACCATTGAAGTAATTTGAGTTGTTGAACGCGAAACATCGCGCAGCACATCAAGAGACAGTTTTCGAGCCCTCAGGGCCAGCAAACTTGCCCCCACCGCACCAACCGATGCCGATTCGGTTGGGGTTGCCAGACCTGAAAGAATTGATCCCAGTACCGCAACAATCAACCCCAGTGGCGGGATCACAATCGTCATCATGGACGGGGTATTCGCCTCCCCGGTTTCATCTCCCCCGCTGTTACGGACCAGCGCGGGACAACTGGACGGTGAAATAAACGCCAGCACAGCAACCCATGCCGTATACAGGGAAACCAGCATCAAACCGGGGAACAGGGCACCGGCAAACAGATCAATTGCCGTCACAGGCTCGGGAACCAGCACGCCTTTCAATTCCGCCGCCTGCTCGTTGACCCCCTGCATGATATCCCCCAGCAGAACGAGAACAATCGAGGGGGGAATGATCTGGCCCAGCGTTCCCGAAGCACAAATAACACCCGATGCCAGAGAGGGACTGTAACCAGCGCGTTGCATGGCGGGAAGCGAAATCAGCCCCATCGTAACGACCGTGGCCCCGACAATTCCGGTGGAAGCGGCCAGCAATGCCCCGACAAATACAACCGACATTCCAAGGCCGCCGCGCAATTTGCCAAACAGACGCCCCATGCCCTGCAAAAGCTCACCGGCAATTTCCGATTTTTCAAGCATGACCCCCATAAAAATGAACAGGGGGACCGCCACGAGGGATTCCGCCTTCATGATCCCGAGAACCCGCAGGGGATAGACCCCCAGCATAACCTCGTTAAACAGTCCTGTCTGATCTCCAAGAAGAGCAAACAGAAAGGCTGTACCACCGAGCGTCAGGGCAACCGGAAAACCGAACAGCAGCAAAACCAGGGCGCTGAAAAACATGAGCCCGGCCATCATTTCACCACTCATATGCCCCCCTCCCCGTCCCGGCCCGCGGAATCTGTGACAAGGACAAGAAGACTTCTGGCAATCATCGATACGAGTTGCAGCGCCATGAGAACAGCAAAAACGATGATCGTCGCCTTGAGGAGATAGAGGGCCGGCAAGCCCCCGGCCTCTGCACTGCGCTCCCCTCGTTCAAAAGAACGCTGTACCATTGGCAGAGCTTTGAAAAAAAGCCCCCACATGAAGGGCAGTCCAAGGAAAAGAGAGCCCAGCAGATTGACCATTGCCCGGTATTTTTGGCTGGCCTCGCGGTAAAAAACATCAATACGGACGTGACCATCATGCAAAAGTGTATAACCGCCAGCCAGCAGAAATATGCCTGCATGAATCCAGACATAGAGCTCCTGCATCCAGACATGTCCGACACCAAAGAGGTATCGCATGACAACGACGGTAAAAACATTCAGAACGACGAAGACCGTCAACCACGAAACAAGCCGCCCGATCACTTCGTTGACCCGATCAATTCCCGTGGCAATGACGGCCAGTATGTGCAATTGAAATCCCCTATTTCGTCAATACAACGAAATCCGTTCCCTTGCCGGTTTCATGACTCATCCCCCTGTCGGATATGACCATTGATGACCCGGGTGTCAGCAACCGGGAAATCTGCCGTCTCACCGGACCGGGAATAATGATACGATCAAGTGCTTCTCTGGCGCTCACTTGCACAACCGGTGCGGATCTGACCTTGCGTCCCATGCGATGCCTGCGCCCCTTGCGTTGCCCTCTGCGCAAACGGCCGGGCGCGCGAACGGTCAAAGCCGTCCAGCTTGTCGAGGTCGCATCCTTGTCGAAATACATGGCTGTATAAACATGTGTGCCGATCGGTTTTTCCGGCTCGGTTATCCCGACCGGCGCATCAAACAGATCAACGAACCCCTGACGGACATACATATGAGCGCTCGCCTGTTGCTCCCGCCCGACCCGGGCATAAAGATCGGAAACCAGCCCGTCGGTTATCACCCCCGTTTCCTTCTGATTTAACTCTCGCTGAAATGCCCTGATGGCGATTCGCGTTCTGGATCCGACAACCCCGTCCGCAATTCCCGGCTCGTATCCAAGCTCTGACAACAGCTTCTGGACATTCTTCACACGTTCCCGTCCACGTATGGGGGTAATCAGAATGCGCAAGGGCATTTTTTCCCGCCTTTGCGCCGCCTGGATACCCGCCTTTGCCTTGATGACAGCCTTTTTGGCATTGAAGATGGCCTTCTTGTGCGCGACCAGATCATGTCTTGCCTTGTCCAGTCGCCTCTGCGCTTCACGCACACTGGCCATATCGGCAGCAACCTTCCGGCGGGCCCTGCCATTTTCTTCAGATAGAGCATCATAGTATGACGTTGCCTCGTCAAGACGTGTCGTGATTTCCTCAAGCTTTTCCTTGCGCTCCGCAACGATCCTGTCACGCGCCTCGGCCCGCGCAACAGCGTTTTTCATCCAGTTTCCGGCAAACTTCGGGTTGTCTCGCCGCTTCTCGACAATTTTCCATGCCCATGAGGCGCGGCTTTCGGCCTTTGCCAGTGCCCGGCGTCCAAGCGCCTGCTCTTTCCTGATTTTGCGCAGAGCCAATCGCGGTTTCCCCAGTGCCTTGCCAGTCCTTGCAAACACTTTCTTCGATGCGACAAGTTTTGCTTTCAATTTCTCCAGCTGCTCTTCCGCTGCCTTCAACGCCTGATTCAGCGCAGGACCTGCCGTTT
>JALXEI010000241.1:0-5930 GCA_027069645.1 Hyphomicrobiales bacterium | reverse complement strand
CCGTTTCAAGTTTTTCAAGAGCGGCTTCCTTTTTCTCCAGACGGCGTTTTGCCGCAACGACCGGCCGGACAAAGCCGGGAATCCCTCCCGTTTCCACGGCCGGAGCAGCGTCACCAGCCTTTGAAGGATCCGACAGAGCCGCTGTTTGCACCGCGGCACCGGCCAGCAATACACCGGCAGGTGTGGGCTGAAAGAGATTGTCATGCGAGATGAATTGTGGCGATGTCGGGCTTGAGGCCACAATGACATGTGCCCCCATACTTGTCCGCCGGAAAAGTTTTTTGGCGAAAGTGTAAGGCAGGCGAATACAACCATGCGACGCGTACGGCCGCGACACATTTCCGGCATGCAGCGCCAGTCCTGACCAGGTAATGCGTTGCATATAGGGCATGGGCGCGGCGCTATACAGGTTCGAATAATGCACTTTCCGCTTCTGGATGATACTGAACACGCCTGAAGGAGTGCGATGCCCGGCCTTTCCTGTGGAAATCCTTGAAGTGGCAATCACCTTGCCGCCCTTGTAGATACTCACCCTTTGCCGTGGCAGGGAGACGACAATCTGAACCGGTCCCTTGCCCTTGCCTGCCTTTGCGGCAATATTCTTTTTACGGCCTTTCCCCTTTCGGGCATGATTTGAAGCATTCCTCGCTTCAAGCAGAGCCAGCTTGCGTTTCCCTGCCCTTTTGCGTACTGAACTTTTACGGGCACGGGCACGAGCACGATTTCTTCTGTATTTTCGGCGCAAATGCCCGACTGAAGAAGCCCGGGCCGCCCTGACAATGCGACGGTTATTTCGCCTGATACGTCTTGCGCCTTGCCGGGAGCGATAAGCAGGTCTGAAAGGCTGACTGAAAACATAGCCATTGTCATTGACATAATATCCCTGCGCCTCAACCGGTGCAGAACGACCCGCCAGCAAGACAGCCATTGCATACAAAAAACAAACCGGGACCAACCGTTTCATGTTATCATTTTCCCTCGCAAACGAACCCGCACAATATTCCGGTTACTCTTCCATACCCGGGACGATATCAACGTTTTGATCTGACCACCCATACCCGAAACAAAACATTCGCCATGATTTAACCAAATTTTGACACATTTGTCCAAACTCTTCCAAAATCGAAAGAATTTTGGTTATCATTTGTGGCATATCAGCCCTGTCATGGTGCAGATCAAAAGGCCCTCGTGCAAAACCGGGGCCATCCCTGCTTATCCGACCGTTCAGGACCAGGGGCACCCCCCGCAACGGGGTGAGGCATGCGGATAAAAGAGAAAATCGGGTAAAAAAGCTTCGCCATCGAGCCGGCAGGACCGCGGAAGCGTGCTCCGTAGTCCTGCCCGACCGTCCGTCCGGCATACAACTACAGACTCGCCTTGTCGCGAACCTCCATAAAGGCGCGCTCCGAATAACCGGACCAGTCAAGCATGGTACGCCTGAAATCGGTAATATGCTTGTATATCGCCTTGCCTTCGGGACTTTTTGCGGCCAGTTCAGGCAGAACCTCGGCGGCTTTCGCGCCAATGGCATTGATCAACTCGTCAGAATAGCGACGAACCTTCACATGGTGTTCCCTGACAAGCTTTTGCATGGCCGTATTATTAATAGCCTGGAATTTTGACAGGATAAACAGATTGGTTGCCGCAGCGGCCCGCTCAACAATCTCTCGCAAATCGGGGGGCAGAGCGTCCCAGGCTTTTTTGTCAAAGAAACCATCAAGAATAGTCGCAGGCTCATGCCAGCCGGGATAGTAGTAGTTGTTGCAGACCCGGAACAGCCCCTTGCCAAGATCGGCGGCCGGTCCGATCCACTCCGTGCCGTCAATAGCCCCCGTTGTCAAAGCCGGGAGCACTTCCTTGCCGGGCAACAGAACAACATTGACACCGAAGGTCTTGAGGATTTCACCTCCAAGACCCGGCATCCGGAATTTCAGCCCCTTGAGGTCGGCAACCGACTTGACTTCCTTGCGGTACCAGCCCCCCATCTGGTTGCCGGTATTACCCATAGGCAGGAATTTCAATCCCAGACCGTTATAGATTTTATCGGCTTCTGCAATCCCGCCACCATAATACAACCATGCGTTCTGTTCCTGGGCTGTCAACCCGTATGGCATGGCGGCAACGAAGGAAATGGCATCGGATTTGCCAGCCCAGTAATAAGGGGCACCATACCCCATCTGTGCTGTCCCGGACAATACCGCGTCCATTGCTTCAAGAGGCTTGACCAGTTCTCCGGCATGATAAACCTTGATGGTCAGCCTGCCGCCGCTGGCCGTTCCGACAAATTTCGCGAATTCCCCCAGAGCCTGTCCGAGCAGCCCCGCCTTGCCAAAAGCCGATACGGCAATCCATTGCGTTTTGGCGCTGACAACTGCGGGTGCTGCCAGTGTCGTGGCCGCCACAGCCCCGGTGGCCATAGCGGTTTTTTTTATAAAATTGCGACGATCCATATTAAAATCTCCCTGATAAGTCACACTGATAGCATACACCCGCCCAATCCAAAATGCCACCATTGGCAAGCGCATTACGATCAGCCCGACCGGAACAGCATGTTAAACCCGCAATATGCCGGGAAATGCGAGTTAATCCATCTCCCCGCCAGTCGGCGCAACCCCCAGCAGACGCGCATAGGCCTGCCAGCGATTTTTCGGCTTCCTCGTTGTCTTTCTTACAAACAGTGGCAGGTTTTTGGCGGGGTTGGGATGTATGAGCTCGATGACCTGGTAGGTCGCGAAACGGCGCCCGGCCCTCGCGCGGCATTTGCGCAAATTTACACCGCTGAATTCCTCATAGGCAGCTTTCCATGTGCTGTCGGTCAACAGACCGGTTTCCGTCACAACAACACCGTGCCGGTCGAACAACATGATATCCGGCCTGCCCTGGCGCCTGATGACAAACACCAGAGCCGCAAGCAGAAAAATGCCGGAAAATGCTGCCACAACGGGGCCAAATATCAGGAATGGCACAGAAAACAAAAACAGTCCGAAGGGCACAACCATCCAGCCCGCACCGGACTTCACGACTTCAACCGTGGTCGGAAAGCCTTCTATTTCAACAGCAAATGGCTCGTCATCGCCTGCGTTGATTTTTATTGCAATGCTCAACCGGTCAACTCCCCTCAAACGCCACAATCGCGTGCAACTATCATGATGCGATATCGCCCCGGTTCGTCAACTGTTAAATCCGGAAGTGATGAAAGCCGGGACATATGGCGCATAACAGCCTTTGGAAAAGAGGCTGCAAGTGATAGACTGAAGTGAACGATTCGGAGACGAACTGGTATGACAAAGGCAAACCCGGACACGCGCAAATCGTCTGAAAAAAGAACGGAGACTGTTCACAAGCCTTGTAGAAAAAAGTCCGGCAGGTTTCGACAATATGCCGATTTATGCCTCAAACCCCTGATCTGTACCATTGCTCTTGGCACCTTTCTGATCTCCCCGGGTGTGCTGTTTTCAGCAGGAGGTCCCATGTTCACAACCGGAATATCAATGGCCCGGGCGGCAACGGCTTCTGACAAAAGATTCCGGCAATGGGTTGAACGTCTGTGGCCCGTGGCACGACGCAAGGGCATCTCGCGCCGCACCTTTAACGAGGCCTTTCGCGGTGTCCTGCCTGACCCGGATGTCATACGCTCCGCCCACTACCAGCCGGAATTTGTACGTCCGGTCTGGGATTATATGGCCAGTGCCGTTTCCGACCAGCGGATTTTAACCGGTCAGGCCATGCTGCGCAAATATGAAAAACTGCTTGATCGACTGGAAAAGCGTTTCAGGGTTGACCGTTATGTCATCGTCGCCATCTGGGGGATGGAAAGCAATTACGGGCTTAATCGTGGGGATAAAAATGTCATTCGCTCTCTTGCAACCCTCGCCTATCGGGACCGCCGCCGCCGCAAATTCGGTCGCCAGCAATTGCTGAGTGCCCTTCGCATTCTGCAACGGGGCGATATCAGTGTCTCGCAGATTAAAGGCTCCTGGGCCGGTGCAATGGGGCATACCCAGTTTATTCCCACCACCTATGCTGCCTATGCGGTTGATTTTGACAGTGACGGCAAACGCGATATCTGGAACAGCCCTGCCGACGCCCTCGCCTCGACAGCCAACTATTTGCACAAATCCCGCTGGCGTTTTGGAGAAACCTGGGGATATGAAGTCAAAATTCCCAAAAAGATAAGATCGGTTCGCACCAATATCAGGCGACGCAAACCCCTTTCGTGGTACAAAAAACTCGGAATCCGGCGTGTCAATGGCAAGGATTTTCCGCGCCCCGGCGACAGGGCCGGCCTCTATCTGCCTGCCGGTCGCAACGGTCCGGCTTTTCTGGTGCTCAACAATTTTCGCTCCATTTTGCGTTATAACAATGCCAATACCTATGCATTGGCTGTAGGACATCTTGCTGACCGTTTGCGCGGTTTTGGCCCCATCAGGACCGCCTGGCCGACAAAACAAAAGCCACTTGCCAGAGAAGAACGCCTGGAGCTACAAAGGCTCCTGACAGCGAAAGGATTCGATACCGGCGGCACAGACGGCATTATCGGCAATCAGACCCTGCATGCTGTGCGTAAATATCAAAAGTCACGAGGGCTCAAGGTTGATGGCTGGCCCAGTGCCCGCGTGTTGAAGAAACTGCGCAACGAGAGTTGAAAGAATAACCGCCGACCGGGGAAATAATGGGGAATAGCAAACATATCAACCCGGTGCGAAAACCGTTGCAGACCGGATCGGTGATAGCTGTCACCGCGCTCGTCGTGCTGCTTCTTTCCGCAACGACTCTTGTTCTTCGTTCATCGGCAGCAGAAAACACTATTCACTATTCCAGCTATATCACCCCTTTTCCCGACAATGGTGTATATCGGGTGCTGATTCTTGGCGACAGTATCGGCGAGGGGCTTTGGGGCGGACTGACAAAGGCCTTTCAGAAAGATCGCAGCCTGTCTCTCATCAATCGTGCCAAATGGGGAACCGGATTTTCGCGACGTGTCTATATCGGTCGCCCGCGTGAATTCGAGCCCCTGCTGGCCTCAGTCAAACCGGATATCGTCATCATTACCGTCGGGGCCACCGATGCCACCGCTTCCATTCGCATGGGACGGAAAAAGTTTCGGTTTGGCACCCCTGAATGGAAAGAAATCTACAGTCAGCGCCTGGATGATATTCTGCGTCGCCTGAAAAAACGGAAAACGGCCGTTTACTGGGTCGGACTGCCCATCATGCGCGATCCGCAAATCAACGAAAACATGAACACGCTTAACGATTTGTTTCGCGAAAAAGCCCATCTCAACAATGTCAAATTCATCGACAGCTGGAATGGCTTTGTCGATCAATACGGCAATTTCAGTCCGTTCGGTCCGGACCTTGAGGGCCGCATCCTGCGTCTGCGTGACAAGGATGGCATCAGGTTTACACGCGCCGGTTATCGCAAACTGGCGCACTATGTCGAAACAGAATTGCGCCGCGACCTCATATCTGCACGCTCCGAACGCAATATTCCACTGGCCGGTGACAAGGACGAACAGCGCCTGGTCGGTCAAAAAAATGCCGTCGGCAAACTGGCCGCAATTTCCAGCGAAAAGAACCGCAAGCAAAATCTGAAACGCTTTAAGACGCCGCGGCGCGCCACCAGTTCCGCGGCGGCTTTTGGGGAAATGATTGCAAGCGACCGGGCCAGCGGTCTCACGCTGCTTTCCTCGATTACACGTATCAATGACCCAAGCCTGTCCGGCGGGCGCCATACCCTGCCCCTGACCCTGCGACCCTATTATCGTGTGCTTGTCAAGGGAGAAGCCTTGGCCAGCAAGCCTGGCCGTTCGGACGATTTCACCTGGCATGTCGGGAACGAAGGGAAACAGGCCAGCAATCCGTAAAATGGGGCCTTTCTTGACCAGGATCTGATACTTCCGATATTGATCCTGTTCACAGCACAGTCTC
>JALXEI010000240.1 GCA_027069645.1 Hyphomicrobiales bacterium | reverse complement strand
ATTGGTAACAATACCGGCGGCCCGTTTCATGATCGGTTCCCAGTCGGGGTCGGTCATGTCGGTGACCAGAATGTCGCCCTCGCCAACGCGGTCCATTTCATCAAGACCTTTCAGAACCCGCACGGTGCCCGCACCGATGCGCTGGCCAATGGCGCGGCCACGTGCCAGAATCGGGCCTTTTTCAATCAGCCTGTAGGTCACGCTGACAGCACCGCTATTGCGGCTCTCGACGGTTTCCGGTCGCGCCTGGACGATATAGAGTTTGTTATCGAGACCATCCAGCACCCATTCGATATCCATAGGCCGGGCGTAGAATTCCTCTATGATCACGGCCTGGCGGGCCAGTTCCTCCACCTGTTCGTCGCTGATGGAGAATTTCCGGCGCTGCTTTTGCGGGACTTCGACGGTCAGTACTTTTTCGTCACGGCCTTTTTCGCCATAGATCATTTTGACGGCTTTTTCACCGAGCCTGCGTTTTATGATAGCGGGGCGACCGGCGGCGAGGCTGGGCTTGAAAACATGGAATTCGTCCGGGTTGACGGCACCCTGAACAACGGTTTCTCCAAGGCCATATGCTGCTGTAATGAAAACGGCATCGCGGAAGCCCGATTCGGTATCGAGCGAAAACATCACCCCGGCGCTGCCAATATCCGAGCGCACCATATGCTGTATACCCGCCGACAGGGCGACCAGCTTGTGATCAAATCCCTTGTGGATCCGGTAGGCAATGGCCCGGTCATTATAAAGAGAGGCAAACACCTCGTGCACGGCGCGGCGCACTTCATCAATGCCCTCGACATTGAGAAAGCTTTCCTGCTGTCCGGCAAAGGAGGCATCGGGCAGATCTTCTGCGGTTGCCGAGGAGCGCACGGCAACGGAGCTTTGCGGGCCATCCTGCTCTTGCAGTTTTTCAAATGCCGTGGTCAGTTCCTCGTCGAAAGCGGGGGAAAATTTCGCTTCAAGGATCATCGAGCGCACGGCCTCACCGGCCTTTTGCAGGGCGTTGATATCATCGACATCAAGATTTTCGAGTTGCGCGTCTATTCGCTCGGCCAGATGATTGTCGGCGATGAATTCCCGATAGGCATCGGCGGTGGTGGCAAAACCGAAGGGAACCCGTATTCCCCTGTCTTTCAGGCCGCCGACCATGTGTCCCAGCGAGGCGTTTTTGCCACCCACAAGAGCCACATGACTCATATCAAGTTCGTCAAACCACAAGATGCGCCTGTTCATATCCTGTCTCTCGCGAATGGATGTCCTGTCGAAACAACAGCCTATCAGCTTGTGCTTTCCCGGTCATGACAAATCACCATATATCGGTAATAATACAGATCAGCGCAGGGAAGCGAGCAGGCGTTCCACATATGGCAGGATATTTTTGACCATGACGGTAACACCGCGCTCGTTGGGATGCAGTCCATCATCGAGCAACAGGGCGGGTTTCAATGCCACGCCCTTGAGGAAAAACGGATAGAGGGCGATTTTGTATTTGCGGGCAAGATCCGTATAGATTTTGCGAAAGGCCCTGACATATTGATCGCCCATATTGCGCGGGGCTTCCATACCGGCCAGCAAGACAGCGATTTTGCGCTTTTTCAGTCGGGCGATCAGCCGATCAAGATTTTTAAAGGTCTGCCCTGGATCAACACCCCGCAAGGCGTCATTGGCCCCCAGTTCGACAATGACAGCCTGTGTGCCTTCGGGAACAGCCCAGTCGAGACGCGCGAGCCCGGCGGCGGTTGTGTCACCGGACACACCGGCATTGGCAATCTGCACCTGATGACCGTCCTTGTTGAGGCGCCATTGCAACTGATCGGGAAAAGAGGATCCCTGTGGCAGATGATAGCCCGCCGACAGGCTGTCACCAAGAACCACCATTTTGACCGTAGCCGCGAAGGCCGGGTGTTCGGCTATTGTCACCAGCACCAGCAGACCGGTCAACAGAATTTTCATCGACCGGGGCAGGGAAAGGCTTATATCATTCATGCAATGACCTATATAGTTGCGAATAAATATGACCTGACCGCAATATGGTGAGAAATGCGGGTAAAACAATGACAAGAGATTTTTCTTTATGCTTCGGACAAAAATGGCCCTGATTTCGCTGGCAAATACCTCTTTGAGCCTTTCGGGCCGTGCCGGAACGGTGAATATTCTGCACGATATTGATCTCACCGTACAGGCCGGTGAAACCGTGGGGATTGTCGGGCCGTCGGGGTCGGGCAAGACCTCGCTGCTGATGGTCATGGCCGG
This sequence comes from Hyphomicrobiales bacterium, assembly GCA_027069645.1. Lineage (GTDB taxonomy): Bacteria > Pseudomonadota > Alphaproteobacteria > Rhizobiales > JAKIUO01 > JAKIUO01. The sequence goes on along the minus strand of JALXEI010000240.1, from coordinate 2,001 downwards.
GCTTGAAAAGGCCTCGCAGGGTCAGGTGTTGTTCATGGAACACAATCTGTCCTCTCTCGACGAGGATCGTCTGGCACAGCTGCGGGGGCGGCATATCGGTATAGTCTTTCAGTCCTTCAATCTGGTGCCCACCATGACGGCGCTGGAAAATGTGGCCCTACCGCTGGAATTCGCCGGAGCGGACAATGCCCTGGAGCGTGCCCGCCTGTTGCTGACCGATGTCGGTCTCGATCATCGGTTCGATCATTTTCCGGCCCAGCTTTCGGGCGGCGAGCGTCAGCGTGTGGCGCTGGCCCGGGCGCTGGCGCCGGGGCCAAAACTGCTGCTGGCCGATGAACCGACCGGCAATCTCGACAGCGGCACCGGCGCGCTGGTTATGGATCTGATGTTCGATCTGCATGAGAAGCACAATACCACGCTGGTGCTGGTGACTCATGACGAGGCCCTTGCTGTGCGGTGCAAACGGCAAATCCATATGGTCGACGGGCGTATAGCGGTTGACACCGGAAGCCCGGAAAATATCGCGGCGGGGGTGCAATGACCTCTTTGTCCGTTCAATCCGCTTTGGGTGATTTGAAACTGGCGGCGCGGTTGGCGGTGCGCGAGCTTCGTGGCGGTCTGTCGGGCTTTTATGTGCTGGTAATCTGTATTCTTCTGGGGGTTGCGGCGATTACGACAGTGGGCGTTTTATCGGCAGCGCTGCGCACCGGCTTGCAGGATCAGGGGCGGGTGCTGCTCGGGGGAGATCTGTCATTTTCACTCGTTCACCGGGCCCCGGATGAACGTCAGCGCCGCTTTATCTCGCAGTTCGGGCATATCAGCGAAGTGGCGACCCTGCGCTCCATTTCCCGCTCTGTTGATGGCCACCGCGCGGTTCTGGTGGATATCAGGGCGGTGGACAGGGCCTGGCCGCTGACCGGAAATCTGGTCACAAACGAAGGCATCGGGCGCGATATCCTGAAAAAGGGCAATAATGCCATTGTTGACCGGCTGTTGCTGGCGCGTCTTGGCATTGGCATCGGGGACAGTTTCAATCTGGGAAAGGCCCGGATAACCGTTATGGCGACCATCGCCAGCGAACCCGACCGCCTGTCGGGGCGGCTCAATTTTGGCCCCCGGGTGCTGATCTCGCGGCAGACATTGCGCGAAACCGGTCTTATCCGGCCCGGCAGTCTGATCCGTTACAGTCTGCGGCTGCTGCTCGACAGGGGGCAGGGGCGATCGAACGAGAGACTTCACACCATTGCCGCCAGGGTGAAGGCCAAATTCCCCGAGGCCGGTTTCAGGATTCTCGATCGCACCAATCCGACGCCGGCCATATCGCGGGCCATTGATCGTTTCAGCAGTTTCCTTGCGCTGATTTCCCTCGCGGCACTGTTCATCGGTGGTGTCGGTGTGGCCAATGCGGTCAACAGTCATATTGCCCGAAAACGTGAAACCATCGCCACCTTCAAATCACTGGGAGCGTCCGGGCGGGTGATTTTTTTCATCTATCTGCTGCAAATTCTCATTATGGCCGGGATCGGCATTGTCCTGGGGCTCGGGCTCGGACTGGCCCTTCCGCCCGCCATCTTTTCATTGCTGGCCGAGCGGCTGCCGGTGCATACAGGATTTTCTGTGCCGTTGCCAACGCTTGCCCTTGCGACGCTTTACGGTCTGCTGGTGGCGCTGATTTTCATTTTATGGCCGCTGGGTCAGTCCCGAAAAATTCGTGCCGCTGAACTCTATCGCGCGCAAATCTCGAAGCGTGAGGGTCATCCCGGCTGGCCGATTGTGTTGCTGATTGTCGGACTCGTGGCTGTGCTGGCCGCAATCGTTATCCTCACCTCAAAGGTCCGTTTTGTGTCGCTGCTGGTCTGTACCGGTTTCATGATCATGTATTTTGCCTTTGCCGGGATTGCCTTTTTGCTCAAAAAGGGCTTTGCGAAACTGCCGCGCCCGCGTCGTAACAGCCTTGCTCTGGTCCGGGCCAGCCTTGCGGGTCCGACACCGCTGTTACAG
>JALXEI010000239.1 GCA_027069645.1 Hyphomicrobiales bacterium | reverse complement strand
CCCTGAGCTATGCCGGCATCAGCTTTGCCAATCTGGCCATCGTTGCCGGCGCCCTCTCCCTTGGTATCGGATTTGGCCTGCAAAGTATCGTCAACAATTTTGTCTCCGGTCTGATTCTTCTGGCCGAACGGCCTATCAAGGTGGGCGACTGGATCATTGTCGGCAATGACGAAGGAAATGTACGGCGCATCTCCGTGCGCTCGACCGAAATAGAAACCTTCGACCGCGCTCACATTATCATTCCCAATTCGGAACTGATCTCGGGGACGGTCAAAAACTGGACCCTGCGCGGCCCGCTGGGGCGGATAAAAATCAATATCGGGGTGTCCTATGATGCCGACCCCGACGAGGTACATGATCTATTACTGAGAGAAGCCCGTAACAACCCGGCCGTTCTGGAATATCCCGAACCCTATGTGGCGCTGGTCGATTTTGGTCCCAGTTCCCTCGACTTCTCTCTGCGGGCCTATCTGAGCGATATCACCCGATCCCTGTCGGTGCGTTCGCAACTGCGCTTTTCGATCCTGCGCGCCCTGCGCGAGGCCAATATCGAAATCCCCTACCCGCAAAGCGACATCCATCTGCGCGATATGGACCGTCTGGAAAAGGCCCTGCAAGCAAAAGCTCAACCAACCGGCAACCGCCCGCGCCGCCGCCGCCGCAAACCCGCCCGCGACCGGCAAAACAAACCCCCGGAAAAAAAAAGCTGAAAATCAGAGTCTGCCCCGCTTTTTTCGGACATCACCCCCGGAAATCCCGTGAACATTCCCTGCCTCCTCCTGAAACATTCTCCTGAACGGAATCTGACGATTCGCCAGAGAATCGGGTCAACATCCGGTTTTCCGGTTCGATTTTGGCCCTTCCAAAGGGCGCGAACCATTGTTTTTTGGCAAAATCCGTTGAAGACGGGCGTTCTTTCTGGCACTTGTTGGAAAAATCAAATATCCTTGAACCGATAAAGCGGCGCCCTTGCCAGCGCCCTGAAGACCAACAAGGCCAGGACAACCATGTCGGACGATCATTTCAATTACGACCAGCTTATGCTGGATGCCCATCGGGAACTTATACGCAATGTGCTTGCCAGAGTGGCGCGGACCGGTCTGCCTGGTGATCATCATTTTTTCATCATCTTCCGCACCTCGCACGAGGGCACACGTATTTCCGATCGCTTGCGGGCGCAGTATCCCGAGGAAATGACCATTGTGCTGCAACATCAATATTCCAACCTGAAGGTTCATGACGACCGTTTCGAGATACAATTGTCGTTTAATCGCATTCCCGAACTGCTGGTGATCCCCTTTGCCGCCATTACAGGATTTGTCGATCCCTCTGTGCCCTTTGGTCTGCAACTCGCTGGCGAATCGGCTGCCGGGCTTGAAAACAGTATTGGCATGCTGGTCCCCGGTTTGCCGCGCTCTCCGCTGGAAGGGGAAACAGGCAAAGGCCATCAGCCCGCGAAAGCGGAACAGGAAACGCCCCTTGCCCCGTCATCGGACTTTGAGGCTCATGAGGAAAGCGAATCTGTCACCTCGCTATGGGAGAGCGAGGAAACCTCTGTGCCGAGCATCTTTCCCGCCGGTGTTGAGACCGGGAAGAATAACGGCATCGAGCACAAATCGCCGGTTTCCGATCATGAAAATTCTGAAACGGAAAAACCGTTTGATGAAGAGCCTGAAGAGGACATGAGCACAAATATTGTCCAGCTGGATGCCTTTCGTAAAAAATCCAAATAGATCCGGCTGCTATTCGGGAGCCCGAGCAAAGAAATCACTATGGCCGAAAAGACGCGACAGGAAACAGACAGTTTTGGCCCGCTCCAGGTCCCGGCCGACAAATACTGGGGCGCACAGACACAAAGATCGCTGGGCAATTTCAAAATCGGTACGGAAACCATGCCGCCGCCCCTGATACGGGCTCTTGGTATCATCAAGCGCTGCGCCGCCCTCACCAATATGGAGCAGGGCCTGTTACCCGCGGAAATCGGCAAAGCCATTGTCAGGGCCTCGGAGGAAGTTGCCGGGGGCAAACTTGATGATCACTTTCCGCTAAAAGTCTGGCAAACGGGGTCCGGAACCCAGACCAACATGAATGCCAACGAGGTGATTGCCAACCGGGCGATCGAAATACTTGGCGGCATCCCCGGCTCGAAAGACCCGGTGCACCCCAATGACCATGTCAACATGTCCCAGTCATCCAATGACACTTTCCCGACCGCCATGCATATCGCCGCTGTCGAGGAAGTGGAACACCGGTTGAAACCGGCCATCACCACCATCAAAAACGCCCTCGGTGAAAAGGCGGAAGAGTATCGCGATGTGGTAAAGATCGGCCGAACCCATTTGCAGGATGCCACACCGCTGACCCTGGGGCAGGAATTTTCCGGTTATGTCGCCATGATGGAAAAGGGCTTGCAGCGCCTTGAACGCGCCCTGCCCTCAATCCTCGAACTGGCCCAGGGCGGGACGGCCGTCGGCACCGGGCTCAACACTCTCGAAGGCTTCGCCGAACTTTTTGCCGGGCATGTTGCCGACTATACAGGGCTGCCCTTTGTCACCAGCGCCAACAAGTTCGAGGCGCTGGCCACCCATGATGCTCTGGTGGAACTCTCCGGGACGCTCAATGTTCTGGCGGTCAGCCTGTTCAAGATCGCAAATGATATTCGCCTGCTGGGCTCCGGTCCGCGTTCGGGCCTTGGCGAGCTGACACTGCCCGCAAACGAACCTGGCTCCAGCATCATGCCCGGCAAGGTCAATCCCACCCAGGCCGAGGCCATGACAATGGTCTGCGCCCAGGTCATGGGCAATCATACCACCATTACAATGGCCGGATCACAGGGCCACTTCGAGCTGAATGTTTTCAAACCTGTGATTGCCCTCAATATCCTGCAATCCGTTCGCCTGCTCTCCGATGCCTCGGTATCCATGAGCAACAACATGATTGCGGGCTTGAAAGCCAATCGCGAACAGATTACTTCACTGATGGAACGCTCCCTGATGCTCGTCACGGCACTTGCCCCGCTGATCGGTTATGATAAAGCCACCGTCATTGCCAAAACGGCCCATAAAAATGGTACAACTTTGAAGGAAGAAGCGCTGAAACTCGGATATGTCAGCGCCGAACAGTTCGACAGGGCCGTCAATCCATCGCTGATGATCGGCCCCCGCAAGGAATAGATTTTCATGACAGATATGGCGAACAGCCGTTCTCCTCGCGGGGAACCCCGAACCGGCACACCGGCATCGACAGGAGAGACAGAAGCGGCCATTGTCCGTATCGCTGGCGATTCGGGCGATGGTGTCCAGCTCGTCGGCGGGCGTTTTTCCATTGCCAGTGCCCTTGCCGGTAATGATCTCGTGACCTTTCCCGATTACCCGGCGGAAATTCGCGCTCCGGCGGGTAGTATATACGGCGTTTCGGCCTATCAGTTGCATTTTGGCGGCCGCACCATCAAGACCATAGGTGATCATCTTGATGTCCTTGTGGCCTTCAATCCGGCGGCCCTCAGGGCCAATCTCGGGATGCTGGCCGACGGCGGAATCCTGATCGTGGACACATCCGGTTTCACCCCCGGCAATCTGCGCAAGGCCAGCTATGATGTTTCGCCACTGGAAGACGGATCGCTTGATCACTACAGGCTGTTTGCCCTCGATATCGGCAAAATGACCCTGCTGGCCACCAAACCCCTCGGACTGACCAAAAAAAGTGCCCTGCGCTGCAAAAACTTCTTTGCTCTTGGCCTGCTGTTCTGGCTGTTTGACCGTGACCGCACGAAAACCGCAGACTGGCTGAAAAGGAAATTCGCCAAAACGCCGGAGATTGCCAAAGCCAATATCGCCGCCATGAATGCCGGACATGCACATGGCGAAACCATTGAAGCTTCGGGGGAGCTCTCGAAGATATATGTGCCACCTGTCCAAAAGCCCCCAGGTCTCTATCGCGCCATCACAGGGGCCGACGCGATGGCCTATGGCCTTGCTGCTGCTGCCGAACTCTCCGGACGCCAGCTTGTGCTCGCCTCCTATCCTATCACGCCGTCTTCGAATATTCTGCACAAGCTCGCCAGCTTCAAGGACCTGGGTGTCATTACCTTTCAGGCCGAGGATGAGATTGCCGCCTGCGGGGCGGCGCTGGGGGCCTCCTATGCCGGGGCGCTGGGGGTCACCGCCAGTTCCGGTCCCGGCATTGCCCTTAAAATGGAAATGATCGGCCTTGCCGTGGCCACCGAACTGCCGCTGGTTATTGTCAATTCACAGCGCGCC
>JALXEI010000238.1 GCA_027069645.1 Hyphomicrobiales bacterium | reverse complement strand
AAATGCGAATGATATAGCAGGTTGCTATAGACATCTTGCCTGCAAGCCGGTGTAACCTGTTGATCAGGCAACCGTTTGTCGCTAGCTTTCGGCGATCTTCGAGTGGTTTGAATATACCAAAACGCAAAAGCCCTGCCTCTTTCTTCGCATCCCGATTCTTCACCCGGGATCTAGGGCGGTTGAAATCAAACGCCATGCTTAAAGGCTCTGACCTCCAGGTAAAGAACCGGAATAACGAAGGAAGGGACAAGGTTTTTGCTTGCTGGTATGACCTTCATTGGCCCGCCCACAATTCTTGTTCAACAACACTCAGGCAGTTTTGAAGAGCTTGTCGAGTTTCCACAGCCTGATCCGGCCATCCTTGCTCACCGACAGCAGTTTTTGATCATTGTCGATCAGGGCCAGATCGGTAACACCGGCACGATGCCCGGACATTTTCTCAAGGATGTTCTTCGTGGCCAAATCCCAGGCGACGATCTTGCCGTCTTCGCTACCCGACAAAAGCAGTTTGCCATCCTTTGAAAGCGCCAGACAGTTGAACTCCGATTCGTGCTTGTCCAGCGTATCGGTATTGTCATTGGCTTCGACATTCCACAGCCTGATCGTCTTGTCATTGCTCGCCGAAATGGCCGTTTTACCGTCAGCCGTCATGATCAGGGCGTTGACCGTATCCGAATGCCCCCACCATGTGCCGGTAACCTGTCCGTCCTCCATGTTCCAGCGCTTGATCATCCGATCCTGTGCCCCGGAAATCATGGTCTTTTCATCAGGAGAAACCGCAAATGAGCGCACACCATCGGCGTGACCTTCGAAGTTGCGCACAACGGAACCGCCCGCCACGTCCCACAATTTCAATACGTCATCATCACCTGCCGACAAAACATTTTTGCCTCCGTTCAAAAAGGCCACCTGCTGGACATCGTCCTGGTGCCCGGAAAGCGTCTTCGTTACTTCCGCCTTTTGCAAATCCCACAATTCAATATTGTTGCTCCAGTTGCCGGTCACGGCATACTTGCCGTCCAAAGAGAGTTGCAAGGACGCTTGTGTATCCGAACCGGGTTTGAAATCTGTGACCAGCTTGCCCTTGTCCATATCCCACAATTGCAAGGTACGGCCATCTCCTGCCACCACAACCTGCTTGCCACCATCGACAACAGCAAGTGATCTCAAGGGATCGTCGCCAACCTTGATCGACTTCAAGGCTCGTCCGGCAAGCAGCGAGCAACCAGCTCCGGTCATTGCCAATGTCGCAGCACTGCCGATCATGAAAATCCGACGTGACATCCCTGCCATGTGATGCCCCCCTGTTTTTTGCCCCTTGCTTTCCATCAAGCCCTTTTCCTTCTGCCTCTACGCATTGCAGAACAATGCCCTGCAACAACTCTATTGAACTCTTTCACAATGCTAACCCATCCCCCCTTCCTACAAGACTAGCTTTGAAAGCACTGGAGAATGAAGAACCTCATTCTCGCTTGAATGGAGGAAAACACGCAAGAGAAAAGATTATTGTTGATATTCGTTTATACCCAAATCACTCGAAGATCAACGAGCCTCCGGAAATAAACAGTTGACTGATCAACAAGCACCAGCCATTTGCAATCATGAAGTCCATAGATGTTCATGGAATTTGCCTCAATTCGAAAAAATCGGGGCACCCTACAAGAGTGCCCCGATCTTGAACTTCTTTCAGACAGTTTCGAAAACCGACTTCCCGGAAAAACCGGGAAGCCTTCGTTTTTCTTAGTCTGTCGGGATCGCACCACCGAGATCAGGTGCAGATGCGTGCATCCAGGATACAGCGGCATCATAATCGTCGGCGATCTTCTTGCCTTTCCAGACATGGTCTTTCTTGTTGGCGATCAAAGGCACACCCTTGTCATTGGTAACATGACAGGACTGACATTTGAACGGACCATGAGAACCATCAGGATTGACAGCCGCAGCCTGCGCATAGGTTGTGGTGTCATTGCCTGGAGTCACAGGATAGAGACCATGGGTCGACTGATGGCACCCCTGACAGGCAAGTCCGGCATGGCCTTTTGAATAGCGCATGACAGAATATTTGCCCGGCTGGTTGATCGGGAAGGCAACGCCGCCCTGACCTTCCACATAGGGAGCCGCATGACAGTCCGCACAATGCGGGGCACCGGCTGACAGCCAGTAGTCATGACCATTGGTTGCTGCACTGTAAGGCACAGCCGCTGCACCGGTTGCCCCCTTGGGCAGTTTCAAAGACTTGATGTCCACAGCAGGGTTGGCCGACAGAGGCACGACACTGAAGTCGCCGTCAACATCCTTGCTGCCCATCGGGCCTTTGCCCTTCAAAGCGATCACAGCAATATCGGGAATGGTGCGTTTCTTGGCCCAGGTGAGCAAGATGCCGGATTTGCCCGGAGTATCATGACCATTCTTGTCCAGAACAACCTTCGGGTCGATATATTTGCTAGTCAGTTCCTTTTCACTCACACCAATTGCCTTGGCTATTTCAGCCAGAGACTTGTTGCGGATGGTGGAACCGGTCTGCAAGAAGGCATTTTTCAGATTGTCGCGCTGATAAAGCTCACGAGACATCTGGTTGTGGCAGTTTGTACACCACAGGCCTTTGCCGCCCTTGCCATTACCGATTTGCGAGACATTGGTCTGCAACCATTGACCGATGGCATTGAGATGTTCAGGCGTTTCCGCGCCGTCTTTATCCTTGCCGGGGTTGGAGTGAACATCACGTCCGACATAGCAGCCCTGACCATCACGGTTATCACCCTTGGCAAAGAAGTTTTTGCCATCGGCGGTAATCGGGAAGTTGGACATGTCGCCGGATTGACGATGCGCCGGATGACAGGCCTGACAGGCACCAGAGCGTCCCTGGCTGTCGGGCAGCGGCACGACACGCTGGTGAACAGAGTGCATGGCCTGGGTCAGCGGTGGTACCGTAACCATTTTGCCTTTGCCGTTTTTCATCTTCTTGGATCCAAGAACACCAATCACATTATCCGCATGGCACTGCTGACACAGAACCGAGTCACGGCCAATTCTGTTGGCTGTGTTGCGCACATTGGGGTTGTAGTTCTTTAGGAAGTGCGTACCGTTGCGGGCATCATGCAGTTCCAGCACCGAGATGGATGTTGCCTTGGTGTTGGCCACCCAGTCAGACGCGCCCAGACCTTTCCAGAAAGCCTTTTCCTTTTTGTAAAGGTTGAACTTCTTGCCATTGGCCGTTTCGTTGGCGTGGCAGTTGGAGCAGTTCGGGTTATCGATGGGGCTGGTTCCCACAAAACGCACAGGCTTGCCTGTGTGCTTGTCGATCACCGGCTTGCCACTCTTGGCATCGACCATTTCCACAAAGGTTTCCTGATACGGACGGATATCGCTTTCCACCAGGGTCAGGGGATTCTTGGTCATCATGGCGTCGTTCAATGGCGTCAAAGGCAGACCCAGAGCATCCCAGATACCCGGATTGGTCAGAACGATCGGCACATTGTCCAGAACAGGCGATTTGGTGAACACGGTGGTTCCCTTTTCACCCGTATAGTGCAAGTGACCATTGTTCATGGGACTTGGCACAGCCGCACCGGCGGGACCATTGTCAAGCGGCACGGGAATCTGCTTCCCGACAAAGAGCTTGTCCTTGTCCGCACTGGTCTTTTTCGGATTGGATGCCTTCAGGTCCTTGTAGACATAAAGATGCGTCCAATAGGCATTGGCAACATTCTCGTTTTTGGAATATTTGCCATCATGGTTCACATCCCACGGCACATTCCAGTAAGCGAGCTTGGCACCTTCCGAATAGGTATTGCCGATAAAGCCATATTTCAGTTTGAACCGGCGCTTGCCGTCCACCACAACAGAATGATCCTTGGGATCCGATTCCAGCAGCTCTGGATATTTCTTCGGCCCTGTCGCAGTCTTGATCACCTGGCTCTGTACAGAGTTGTATGGTGGCAACACACAGCAATAGGTGAAGTCAAAGCCGGTACAATGCATACCGAGTTCGTAATTTATGGTGATGTTATATTCGTTTTTGGGCGCATTCTCCGCTGCCCGGGCGGGAGTGCCCGACGGTGGAGAGAGCAACGCGGCAATTGCCAACGCTCCTCCGGCCAGTGCTGATAGTCTAAACTTTTGGACCATTAGCCTTTCCCCTTCTCTTCGTTAAAAATAGGGACAGCAGAATTGCCACCCCCGTGGCTCCTGCAAAGACCGGAACCGGCCACAGCAGAATTTCGAGTCGTGAACCTTTGGCAAGAGTAACGATTATGTGAT
>JALXEI010000237.1 GCA_027069645.1 Hyphomicrobiales bacterium | reverse complement strand
GCCAAAAGCGCTGCAATCCGCGGCCAAAATGATCTTGCTCGTACAAAAGTACGCGCTGCGATCATTTTAACCTCGTATTTTTGCGCTTTTGGCACCATTCTCGACCCTGTTTATGAGTTTATGACCCGGGGGAGGGAGAGAGTTCAAAAGCTGTTGGACGCCTGCTTTCCCGGCTTTTTGTAGCTGTAGGCCCTCTCTCTGCCGATTCCATAGGACCAAGGCAGCCCGGCATTGCGCCAGCCATTGACCGTGTGTTTGCCGTGTTTGTCGAAATCGCCTTCATAGCCGTCAATGATCGAATAGACCTTTGTATAGCCCGCATTGGCCAGCTTGTTGGTGGCGATGGCCGAGCCCTTTCCGTTGCGGCACATGATGAATAGCACCGGGTCCCGGGGCAGTCCCTTGCGTGCGATCATGTCGGCCACTGCATCGACGAAATCGGGATTGTCGACCCGCTGATAGCGTTGTCCGTCCTTTGCCAGGATGGTTGTGAAGGGTTTGACCGGGATATTGGCATCAGCGACATCAGGCATGCCAAGGAAATTCACTTCGGCCCTTGTGCGCACGTCCAGAAACAGCACTTTCGGGTTCTGCTTCTTGAACCGGTAAGCCTCTTTGGCGGTGAGATAAAGACCCAGTTCTGTCGTCTTTTTGGGTGACAGCTCGAAAATATCGGCCTGCGTCTCGAATTCCTGGGCGTTGGCCACTGTCATGGAAAAGGCCATGACCAGCAAAAAGGCTACAATCGCCCCCGCAGCCAGGGCCAAAAGCGGTGCAACGAACCAGGATGATTCTTTCTTTGCGGTTTCGTGACGTTCATCTTTTTGCACTGCAACTGAATGATTCATGACGGACCTCCACAGGGTAATCCTGTTCAATAAATTTCGGGAACACATGACAGGGCGAATCTGTTCGTGCTTCCTTAACTGCTATTATCATACTTATATTCACATATTTGAATACGTATAAATGCATAGCAGCCATGCACAAATTGACACAGCCAGGGAAAAACAGCCGCTGAGAGGTGAAATGCGGCGGGAATCGCGCCCGAAAGCTGTTCAGGAATTATCAGCCGGTCGGGGCAGGGTCAGGATGAAACGGGTTCCGTTTTTGGTATCGGCAAGGCGAATATGGCCCTTGTGGTTCTCCAGCAGGGATTTGACAATACCGAGGCCGATACCGGTGCCGCCGCGGTCCCTTCTGGTGGTAAAAAAGGGATCAAATATTTTCGATGCATTGGCGGGGGAAATGCCCTCGCCATTGTCTGTTATGGCAAGTTCGACAGTCTCGTCCGGCGAGCGAACCTCGAAAATAATCCGACTGGCGCCATGCTGCCGCGCATTGTCAATCATGTTGCAAAGAATCATTTCCAGCACTTCGGCGGACATTCTGACGCAAACCGGCCCGGCCCGATGAACCTGAATATCAAATTCCATCTGCCAGGCCGGTTCGGCCAGCTTCTGGAGAATGGCAACAAGGTCGCATTTTTCGGAACCAGGGGTAAAACTGTCCGCCTGGGCCAGCTCCAGCAAACGGCTGACCAGTGTTTTGAGCCGGTCGGCATCGTCGCGAATATTGGTCAAAAATTTCTGACGCCGGTCGCTGTCCATTGTCTCGAAATGATCAAACAGCAATTCGGCCGCGCCGCGGATCGAGGTCAGGGGGGTTTTCAGCTCATGTGAGACATGGGTGGCAAAATGACGAATATAGCTGGAGCGCTCCTCCAGGGAACGCGCTGTTTCCAGAAAGCTGCGGGTCAAAAGCGCCATTTCCCTTGTTCCGGGCACATCCGGCATTTCGAGGGCGTCACGATCACCGGCCGAAATTTTCCTCACCCGCTCAATCAGGCGATAGATGGGCCGGGCGATGGTCCAGGATGTGATCAGAACAATGAACAGGGTCAGGGCAAGGATCAGCAATCCCGCCAGTATCACCTTGTTTTTCTCGGCATACATGTGTTTGAGAATGCTTTTCGGGGTGCGCGACAGATAGACCGCGCCCCACAGGCGACCTTCGGAGATCACAGGGTAGACGGTGAAAATGCGAATGCCCGTGCCGCGGCTGATCGAGGTGATGGGCGGTGGAGGTTCGTCCGATATACGCTGGCGTATGACGCTGGTATATTTTCCGGCCAGCCCGTCACGCACTTCCCGGACATGAGCAAGGGACAGGCCTGTTTCACCGCGCCCGGCCACGACCACACCATTATAGTCCAGCACCCGGATACCGGCCAGCGTTGTTCTTTGTGCCTCCAGCAGCAGATCGTTTATGGCCTTGCCTGCCCTGACGGCACGGTTGTCGGCAGGCACTTGCGGGGGAAGGCCATCCGGGCGCGAGGGGTATATGGTATCGGTGGCAAGATCCAGGCGGGGTTTCACGGGCGTATAGTATGAATCGGGATCAACAGGTTGCGGAGCGGTGAAGGCAATGCCGTAATTGTCCGCATCATCGCCGGTGATCCTGCGGATTTCGCGTTTGAATATTTCGGCAATGAAAACAGACTGGCTGATCAGTTCGGCTTCGGTTTCCCTGATCAACTGGTTTTCATAGATACGGAAAAAGAAAATGCTGCCAAGGGGCAGGATCAGCACGGTGAGATTGACCACCAGCAGAATCACCCACAGTTTGAGGGGCAGAATACCACTGCGCGTCAGCACCTGTTTCAATCTGTTATATGCGCCTGACACCATCGCTCACTCACAGCGCCCGAGGCGATAGCCGACGCCGTGCACTGTCTCGATCAGCCCGGCGCAGCCCTGTGCCTGGAACTTGCTGCGGATATGGCGGATATGGCTGTCAATGGTGCGATCGGATACATGGATATTGAGGTCGTAGCTTTGTTCGATCAGCCCGTTTCGATCAAAAGCCCGCGTCGGCTGGCTCAGGAAAGCCTTGAGAATGGAAAATTCCGTGGCTGTCAGTTGCACTTCGGTACCCTTATAGCTGACCCGATGCTGCTCGGGTTCCAGCACCACACCCCCGCAGCGCAGACTTGTCTGTCTGTCCTCGCAACGGGGGGAGGCTGTTGTTCTTTTCAGGATTGCCCTGACCCGTGCCACAAGCTCACGGACGCTGAACGGCTTGGTTACATAGTCATCGCCGCCCATTTCCAGACCCAGAATGCGGTCGATTTCCTCGTCGCGCGATGACAGAAACAGAACCGGGATTTCAGATGTCTTGCGGATTTCCCGACAGACCTCCAGCCCGTCCCGTTCCGGCATGGAAATATCCAGCACAACGAGATCAAAATGGCCCGCCTCGAACAGGTCAAGAGCCTGTTGCCCGTCGCGCGCCGTGACCACCCCCATCCCGGCCTGTTCCAGGGCAAAGCCGATCACTTCCAGAATATGGGGATCATCATCAACAACAAGAATGGTTCTGGCCACCAGATTTTCTCTTTTTTCTTCAATGTTTCGCTCCCCGGGCCTGCCCCGGGGTCCAGGGTAAGGGGTTGTGTGCTGTCTGTCTCCCTGCATCCCTCCGCGAGTCCCCGTCGCGCGGCTCTGGATCCCGGTGCTCCGCTATCGCTCCGACCGGGAAGCGATTTTGCCACTTCACAGCCAGAGCCGCGGCCCAGGGCCGTATATTGCACACCCTCTGTTTCATGAAGGCTTTTGTGTCCCCCTGGTGACAGGTATCAAAGGGAGAATCTGCCACCGCAGGATCGAAAAGACAAGCTTTTGCGCGGGCGCTTTTCGCCAGTGCGGGTCTTTGGCATTGCTATTCATTCCGGGTCGCGAAAGCGGTTGGTGATCGGGTAGCGGCGGTCGCGGCCAAAATTACGGCTGGTGATCTTGATACCGGGGGCCGCCTGACGACGTTTGTATTCGGCGATATAGAGCAGATTTTCGATGCGGCGCACCGTTTCACCCTCATGACCGCGTTTGATGATGTCTTCGACCGGCATTTCCTTTTCGACAAGACATTCAAGGATATCGTCCAGCACTTCATAGGGCGGCAGGCTGTCCTCGTCTTTCTGGTCCTCGCGCAGTTCGGCAGAAGGGGGCTTGCTGATGATGTTTTCGGGAATGACCACGCCGGACGGTCCGAGTGCACCCGCCGGTTTACGGGCGTTGCGCCATTTGCAAAGGGCGAAAACCTGCAACTTGTAAACATCCTTGATCGGGTTGAAGCCGCCATTCATGTCGCCATAGATGGTGGCATAGCCGACCGACATTTCCGACTTGTTGCCGGTGGTCACCAGCATGGCGCCGAATTTGTTGGAAATGGCCATCAATGTAACGCCGCGCGTGCGCGATTGCAGATTCTCTTCCGTAATATCGCTCTTGCGGCGGCCAAACAGGGGGGCAAGTTCGGCCAGAAAGCCTTCCACCGCTTTCTCGATAGGAATTATGTCATATCTGACCCCCAGCAATTCGGCGCACTCTTTGGCGTCCTGAAGGCTCTCGCTTGAGGTGAAGTGATAGGGCAGCATGACGCAATGTACCTTGTCGGCCCCGAGCGCATCAACAGCAATGGCAGCGCAAAGGGCGCTGTCCACGCCGCCGGAAAGGCCCAGCACCACACCGGGAAAGCCGTTCTTTTGCACATAGTCGCGAAGGCCGAGCACAAGGGCGCGGTAAACGGCTTCGTGGCCCTCGCTCCATTCGCCAGCCTCGCTATATTCGCACTTCCAGCCGGTTTTGCCCTTGCGCCACTTTGTTGTTGTCAGATCGCTGTCAAAATCCTTCAGCCTTTGGACCGTCTTGCCGTCCCCGTTGCAGACAAAGCTTGCGCCGTCAAACACCAGTTCATCCTGACCGCCGACCTGGTTAATATAGAGCAGGGGCAGGCCGGTTTCGGAAATGCGCTGGCGGACAACCTCCCTGCGGGCCTGTTGTTTGTGCAGGGAAAAGGGCGAACCATTGGGCACAACGAGCAGTTCTGCGCCCTGTTTTGCCAGGTGACCGCAAATTTCGTTACTGTTCCAGATGTCCTCGCAGATCGGCACGCCGATTTTGACGCCCGCTATCTCCATCACATCGGGCAGGGGGCCAGGTTCAAACAGGCGCTTTTCGTCAAATACCGAATAGTTGGGCAGGTCGCGCTTGAACGAGAGCTGTCTGATTTCACCATCGGCCAGCAGGGCGACTGCATTATAGAGCCGGTCCCCTTCGACCCACGGTGTGCCGACGAGCAGGGCGGTGCGGCTTTTCGCCGTCTCCTTTGCCAGTTCGCGCACGGCCTGCATGGCTGCCTGTTGCAAGGCCGGTTTCAGGACCAGATCTTCGGGGGGATAGCCGATGATGAACAGTTCGGGAAAGACCACAAGGTCGCTATCGTGCGCCTGCGCTACGGCAAGCGCTTCTCGCGCCATATGTCCGTTGCCCGCAATGTCGCCAACAACGGGGTTGAGCTGCGCCAGGGTGATATTGAGTGTTTGGGTCTGCCGGTCCGTCATGCCCGGCATTTAAGGCAAGGGAGAGCGCTTTGCAAAGCTTTTTGACATTGAAATGCGAGAGCGATCAGGCTTGCCAGTGGCGGCAAAAAGCCTTATAAGACCTTTTCCCGAGCGGTCCGGCAGGGCATGCCGTGGCTGTTCTTCAAGCGCAATTCAGGGAAGTTTGGCGGTTTTCCGGGGCTTTGACGGCTCCGGACGGGTGCGCAAACGGTCCCTATTCTGATCGGAGAAGACGCAAATGCCCAAGATGAAAACCAAAAGCGGCGTGAAAAAACGCTTCAGACTGACCTCGAAAGGCAAGGTTCGTGCAGGCCAGGCCGGCAAACGGCACGGCATGATCAAGAGAACCAAAAAATTCATTCGCAAGGCCCGTGGCACGACCATGCTGGCGGATTGCGATGCGCGCATCGTCAAAAAATTCATGCCCTACGGCTAGGCTTGTTGCACGCAATTTCTACAGTTTTTAACCTTTCACTTTTGAGGAGACAGTCATGTCACGTGTAAAAAGAGGCGTCACAACGCATGCCCGCCATCGCAAGGTGATCAAGGCCGCCAGGGGCTATTATGGTCGCCGCAAGAATACCTTCCGCATTGCCAATCAGGCAGTTGAAAAAGCCGGGCAATATGCCTATCGCGACCGCAAGGTCAGAAAACGCAATTTCCGCTCCCTGTGGATTCAGCGCATCAATGCCGCTGTGCGCGAAGCGACGGACCACAAAATGAGCTATGGTCGCTTTATCAACGGCCTCAATCTGGCCGGGATCGAGGTTGACCGCAAGGTGCTGGCCGATATTGCCGTGCATGATGCAGAGGGCTTCAAGGCGCTGGCCGAAACGGCGATGGGGGCCCTTGAAAAAGCCAAACAGGCTTTGAAATAGGTTTTTGTTTTTGCCCCCTCTCCCGACCTCTCCCCGGTGGGGAGAGGGGTGACATTGTGATTGTGGCAAGCCCCATCGCCCCTGTGGGGAGAGGGTTGGGGAGAGGGGGTGATCATGTCGGACATTCACGAACTCGAAAAGCAAATCCTGTCGTCGATCAATGAGGCCGGAGACCTGGCTGCGCTGGAGAAAATCCGCGTTTCGGCGCTGGGTAAAAAGGGCAGCGTTTCGGCTCTGATGAAGGGCGTTGGCAAACTGCCGCCCGATGAGCGCAAGAGCTTTGGTCAGCAGGTCAATGGCGTCAGGCAGGCGCTCGACAAGGCGCTCGCCGAGAAAAAAACGGCGCTGGCAGATGCGGCACTGGCCGAAAGGCTGGCCACCGAAACGGCCGATATTTCCCTGCCGGTGCGCATGGGTCCGCTTTCCGAGGGGCGCGTCCACCCCATTTCCCAATGTATGGAAGAAATCAGCGAAATCTTTGCCGATATGGGCTTTTCGGTCGCGGAAGGCCCGGACATAGAAGACGATTTTCATAATTTCACGGCGCTCAATATTCCCGCCGATCATCCGGCCCGCCAGGAACAGGATACCTTTTATTTTCCAAAGCGCGCCGATGGTTCGCGGCTGGTTTTGCGGACCCATACAAGCCCCGTGCAGATTCGCACAATGGAAACACAAAAGCCCCCGATCCGCATCATCGCGCCAGGCCGTGTCTATCGCTGCGACAGTGACCAGACCCACACGCCCATGTTTCATCAGGTCGAGGGGCTGGTGATTGATGAAGAAACCCATATGGGACATCTGAAATGGGTGCTGGAAGAATTCCTCAAGGCCTTTTTCGAGGTGGACGAAGTGCAGATGCGCTTTCGCGCCAATCATTTCCCTTTTACCGAGCCGTCAATGGAAGTGGATATCCGCTATGAGCGTTCCGGTCGGGAGGTGCGCATCGGCACGGGTGATCAGTGGATGGAGATCCTCGGTTGCGGCATGGTCCATCCCAATGTGCTGAAAGCCGTGGGTTATGACCCCGATCAATTACAGGGTTTTGCCTTTGGCGTTGGTATTGATCGGCTGGCCATGCTCAAATATGGTATGCCGGATTTGCGCGACTTCTTTTCTGCCGATTTGCGCTGGTTGAAACATTACGGTTTTTCGGTGCTGGACGTACCAACCCTTGCCGGTGGTCTCGGGGCGTAACCCGCTGCAATATAAAGGAACACAATATGAGAATTCTTCAGGTGGCGCTTCTCGTTTCCTGGCTGGTCATTGGCGGACTGGTCTATCTGTTCTTTTTCAAAGGGTCTGTGGCCGAAGGTTCTGACGGGCGCACTGCCATTGTGCTCACACAGGGCGAGCGGGATTTTGTGCTCACCGAAATGCGCGGATTTTTGAACGCGGTACAGCAGATTATCGAGGGTCTCGATGAAAAGGACATGAAAAAGGTCAAAGAGGCGGCGCACGAGGTCGGCATGGCCAATATGGCCGAAGTCCCCGGTTCGCTGATGCGCAAACTGCCAATGGGCTTCAAGCAGATGGGACACCCGACCCATGCCGCCTTTGACGAATTGGCTGCGGAAGCCGCCGATATGGGTGAACGCGACAAAATCATCAACCAGCTCGCCACCCTGATGCAAAACTGCGTCGCCTGCCACAACAGCTACCGTCTGGAGGTGGGGAAGGAATAGCCTTCAATGTGGTTCATTGTCGTCTTTTCCCGCTTTATCTGGCGGGCCTGATCTTTTATACCATCACCACAATCATCATCTGGCATCAAAAGCGGCGGACAAAAGACATGAAATTCACATTGATCTGGTCGGAAGAGAACAGAGGAAATGCCTCTTTCCTGCTGGAAAAACATGCTAGGGTGCTGTCATGACAGTGATGAACAGAGAAATATACGAGGCGCTCAAGGAAGCTGATGTTTCGGAGGAAAAGGCGCTGAAAGCTGCTGAAAGCGTTGCATCTTATGACGCGCAATTGGCAGAAACCGATAAAAAGCTGACGCTCATTCAGTGGATGGTTGGGTTCAACCTGGCGATTTCCGTTGCCGCTTTGTGGAAGCTGATTTCCTGATTTGCATGGTTGTGAGAGATCGTTTCGCACCTTGCCCCATAAATAAAGCGAATTACAAAGGTGTATCATGAAATTCACACTGAGCTGGCTGAAAGAGCATCTGGAAACAGACGCTTCGCTTGAGGAAATCTGCGACACGCTGAGCCTCACGGGGCTGGAGGTCGAAGAGGTGGAAGACCCGGCGGAAAAATTCGCGCCCTATGTCATTGGCGAGGTGCTGGAAGCCGAAAAACATCCCGATGCCGACAAGCTGCAAGTGCTCAAGGTCGATAATGGCAAGGAAGTGGTGCAGGTGGTGTGCGGAGCGCCAAATGCCAGAAAAGGTCTGAAAGGGGCCTTTGCACCGGTCGGCACCTATGTCGAGGGCATTGATACGACCCTCAAAAAGGCCAAAATCAGGGGCGTCGAGAGCTTTGGCATGATGTGCAGCGAACGCGAGCTGCAATTGTCCGACGAGCATGACGGCATTATTGACCTGGATACAGATGCCAAACCCGGCACGCCTTACGCGAAAGTGGCGGGGCTGGACGATCCGGTCATTGAAATCGCTATCACCCCCAACCGTCCCGATGCGCTCGGCGTGCGCGGCATTGCCCGCGATCTGGTGGCGGCAGGGCTGGGCAGGCTGAAGAAGGATCCGCTGAAGGAGGTGAAGGGGGAGGGAGATTGTTCGGTTAAAATAGAGCTGGATGATCCGGACATGTGCCCCTGCTTTGCCGGTCGGCTGGTGACGGGGGTGAAAAACGGCCCGTCGCCCGACTGGCTGCAACAGCGCCTCAAGGCCATTGGTCTGCGCCCTATCAATGCGCTGGTCGACATCACCAACTATATCTCTTTTGACCGAGGCCGCCCGCTGCATGTCTATGATGCCGACAAGCTGCAAGGCGCTGTTCATGCGCGGGCCGGAAAGAGCGGCGAAAGCTTTGTGGCGCTGGATGGCGAAAGCTACAAACTCGATGAGCAGATGTGCGTCATTGCCGATGATAAAAAGGTGCTGGGCCTTGGCGGCATTATGGGCGGCGAGGAGACGGGTTGCACCGAGGCGACGACCAATGTTTTTATCGAAAGCGCCTGGTTCGAGCCGATCAATATCGCCAGAACCGGTCGCCGGTTGAACCTGATGTCCGATGCCCGCTATCGTTTTGAGCGCGGTGTCGATCCCTCATCCGTCGAGCCGGGTCTGCATCTGGCCACAAAAATGGTGCTTGATCTGTGCGGCGGCAAGGCAAGCAAGGTGGAGATGGCCGGAAAGCCGCCCTTGCGTGATCTGACCATCAGGCTGGATGCCAAAAAGCAGTTCAAACGCCTCACTGGGGCCTCGCTCTCGGAAAAGAAGATTGCCGCAATCCTTGAAGATCTGGGTTTCGAGGTCAAAACAAAGGGCGATGGCATGAAGGTCAAGGTGCCGGAATGGCGGCCCGATGTGCATGGCGAGGCCGATCTTGTGGAAGAGGTGGTGCGTATTTACGGCGTTGACAATATTAAACCCGAACCGCTGAAACGCCTTTCCGGCGTGGCAAAGCCGGTGCTGACCCTGCGGCAAAAGCGGGTGCGGCGGGCGCGGCGCGTGCTGGCGGGGCGCGGCATGGTCGAGGCGGTCACATGGTCTTTCATTCCCCGTGATCAGGCGCAGCTGTTTGGCGGTGGTGCGGCTGATCTGCAACTGGCCAACCCGATTTCGACCGACATGTCCGACATGCGACCCGGTCTGATACCGGGGCTGATCATGGCGGCACGGCGCAACCGGGCGCACAACCGCAATGATGCCGCCCTGTTCGAGGTCGGGCAGGCCTATCGCGGCACCGGGCCGGAGGATCAGTATATCAGCGCCGCCGGTATCCGTTTTGGTCAGAACGGGATGAGCGGCTCAGGTCGCCACTGGTCAGGCAATACCGCGCCGGTCGGTCTGTTTGACGTCAAGGCGGACTGCATGGCACTGCTGGATGCGCTGGGGGTGGATGTGTCGCGGGTGCAGGTGGTGCGCGAGGCCCCCGACTGGTATCATCCGGGGCGCTCCGGCGTCATTCGCCTTGGCCCGAAAATCATTCTGGCTCATTTTGGCGAGCTGCATCCCGGCATGATGAACAGGATGGATTTATCGGGGGCAGCGGCCGGTTTCGAGCTGTTCATCGACAATCTGCCCCAACCCAAACGAAAGGCGACAAGCCACACACGTCCAGCGCTTGAAGCGACAGACCTGCATCCTGTACGGCGCGATTTTGCATTCCTTGTTGCGGCCGATACACCCGCCGGAGATGTGGTTCGGGCGGCGCTCGGGGCTGATAAAAAGCTGGTTGAATCGGTCAATGTGTTTGACAGTTTCGAAGGGGAATCGCTGGGAGAGGGGCGCAAGAGCCTTGCTATAGAAGTGACCCTGCAACCGCGTGGCGAAAGCCTGACCGACAAGCAGATCGACGCTGTCGCCGACAAAATCATTGCGGCTGTGACAAAAGCAACAGGTGGCGAGATCAGGGGGTGATTATACCGGAGTATAAAAAGGCTGACTCACGTTTTGCTTCCCGGACAAGCGATAGCGCTGATCCGGGATCCAGGAGCGGCAAGCGCAGAACGGGTTGAGAAAATGAACAAAAACAAAAGCATATCACTTGCAGCCCTGGGCCCCGGCTTTGCGTTGCGCTTGTCCGGGGAGCGGAAATACGGGCCGGGCAATTGCCATCAGGTCATGTCGATCTGTTCGCCCTTCCATTGCCGATGCAGCTCCAGGGCGCCGATCAGGGAAAGCAGGGCGAGAGCGGCCATGACAAGATAGGCGTGGCCGCCAAGCGTATGATAGAGCGCGCCCGAAAGGGTTGTCATAAGCCCCATGATTACCCCCATTGCAAAGGCGGCATAGAGCCCCTGACCGGTCGCCGAATAGTGTTCGGGGACGGCGCGGGCAATGAAATGGATGGCCCCGAGATGGGTGGCGCCGAAAGAAGCCGCATGCAGGGTCTGGACCACAAACAGCAGTGCCAGAGGCGGATCAAGGGCGGTGATCAGCCAGCGCAGGATGGCTCCTGCTGCCGCGATCACCAGCAGACGCGTTGGACCGATGCGATCAACCACAGCCTTTGACCAGGCAAACAATGTCACTTCGGCGATGACGCCAACGGCCCACAGGGCGCCGATCATGCCGCCGGAAATATGGCCTTCCTGCCAGTGCAGGGTGCCAAAGCCGTAATAGATGGCATGGGTGGCCTGGATGCCGGCCGAGGTCAAAAGGAACAGCATGAACAGTTTCGAGCGCACGAGCTTCAGGGCCTCGCGCCAGTGAATGGGGGGCAGAGGGGCGGCTTTTTCCATCTGTTTCTTCCCGGACCCGTCCGGCAGGGCCCAGGCGCTGATCATGGTGATGGACAGGGCCGCCAGCATCAGGGAGAGGATGATCTCGCCACCATAGCGGTCGATCAGAAAGCCGCCGCCCAGACTTGCAATGATAAAGGTCAGCGAGCCCCACAGACGAATGCGGCCATAGTCAAGGCCCTGGAGTTTGACTTCCGTCATGGCGATTGACTCTGTCAGCGGCATGACAGAGGTCCAGAAGATACCGAAAAGAACCGCCACGCCAAGCAGGGGCCAGAAACTGCCGAGGGGAATAAAGGCCAGCATGGTGACAAATGATCCCCAGGTGAGGGCAATGAGAACCCTTCGGCGGTCCCCGATATGGTCGGCAATAAAGGCGATGATCGGGGTGAAAAATATCCGGCTGAGCAACGGGGCAGCAAGAACCAGCGATATCTGCACCTCGTCAAGGCCCCGGACTTTCAGGAAGGCCGGAAAATAGGGAAGGAAAAGGCCCACAAGCAGGAATATCGCACCATAAAACCCGGCCAGTCGGAAGGTCAGCGAGCGATCGCCGGGTTTTGTTGTCTTGCTGATGCTCTCATTCATGCCGCAGAACCGCCATTTGTTTATTTTTACTTAAGACCAATCAGGCATAACGACTATAGGTCATAAACTCGTAAACAGGGTCGAAATGGCAGGAGCAGATTTGTTTTCCCGCAAGGCGCAAGTTCGCAGGAAACCTTCCGGTTTTCAAGAACTTGCAACACAGCGGGGGAGCAAATCCGCCCTGTCCGCAGGAAGCCAGAAGCGCTGCAATCCGCGGCCAAAATGATCTGGCACGTACAAAAGTACGCACGGCGATCATTTTAACCTCGTATTTTTGCGCTTTTGGCACCATTCTCGATCCTGTTTATGAGTTTATGACCTGGGTTGCATGCCGGTTAACAGCGTCGTCCCCGTCTGCGCTGCGGCGATGACCGGCAGCTTGCAGGGCGAAACAGCATTGATAGAGAGAGTTATGAGCGATTCCAGGGCCGTTATGTCTTATCCGGAAAAATTTGATGGTGACCAGCTTGATCGGGCTGAATATCAGGCGCTGGAGACGGCCCTGCTGCAAACCGCAAGAGGACGGGCTTTTCTCTCCGAATATCTGCGTCGCAATGGCGAGAGCGGGGGCGAAATTCAAACGCTGACAAACGTGGAGAGCGCGGCGCAGGCAGGTGCCGGGTCTCCTGCCGGCACCGATACAGACAGGATTTTGCAAGCTGTGGAAGAACTCCACAAGGCGATCATGGAGCGGCATAACAATCCTCCCGAAAATACGCGGATGGATATTCTTGAAATGGCCCGGGCGATTGCGCGCACACGTGCTGAAATCGCCGCCATGCGCACCGATGGGGATTATGATCACCTGACGGTGGCCAGTGAGGAAATGGACGCCATTGTCGTTTCAACAGAAAAAGCAACCAATGATATTTTGCAGGCGGCCGAGAAAATTCAGGAAGTCGCCTGGCGATTGCGTGAAAGTGGTACCGATGAGGCCATGTGCGAGGAAATCGACAATAACGCCACGGACATCTATATGGCCTGCTCGTTTCAGGATCTCACCGGTCAGCGAACCACCAAGGTTATCCGGGTGTTGCAATATCTGGAGGCTCGCATCAATTCAATGGTGGAGATCTGGGGCCTTGCCGATGATGAAGAACTGAAGTGCTGCGCAAAAAAGGCTCCGGCTGATGGAGCACCGGCGGTTCTGTCACAGGACGAGCGCCCCGATGCCCATCTTCTCAACGGGCCGCAGGCGACGGATGTGGCCCTTGGTCAGGACAATATCGACGAACTGATGGGCAATGAGGATTTCGCGCAAGTCGGCAATGACGATGCTCCCGGGGCGGCTGCCGACAGCAAGGCCGCCGGGACCGAAGCGGATGAACAGACAAATGAGGCTCTTGCCGGCAATGCCGGCGATGATCCTGTTGATGAAGAGCAGTTGAAAGCGCTGTTCAGCTAGCTGTGAAGTCATGGCAGGGCGTTCTTTTCGCGAAAAACATTCCTGATACGACATATCCGCCAACACCGGATTTATTCGATTTGCCTATTTCAATCCCTGTGACTATGGTGTTGGAAGCTGATTTCTGTTGTCAATCGTCACGTGGAAGGTGTGATCATGTTGCGAATTCTGTTTCTTTTGCTCGCTGTCTTTATCGGGGGCTGGGTCGCCTGGCCAGCCTATTCTGCCTATCAGATTTACGGGGGCATGAAGAATGCCGATGAAGCGGTTTTGCGCCGCAAGATCAACTGGGATTCCATGCGCGCCTCCCTGCGTCCCGTCGTTTCTGTTGAAGTTGAAAAAGCCATCGGCAAGGCGGGAGGCAAGGGGCTGGCCGGTGCCATGA
>JALXEI010000236.1 GCA_027069645.1 Hyphomicrobiales bacterium | reverse complement strand
ATATATATGGTTACCTGAACAAGGTGACCGCAAGGCGTGGATCGGGCAGGCAATCCTGTTACAATGACAGTTGCATATAACGGATGATCACAGCCTGCCAGGGGCGGTTTGCCACAGAGCCAACCGCGCCCGGAAACGGTTATTCTGCCTGTATACGACCCGTGACACAATTTCGGGCCGCAACCAAATTGAAGGTGAGAGAAGGTGACGATGGACGCTATCGCTAAAAAACTGCCGAAAGAAAAGACCGAAACGGCGACCTCCGGAGGCAAAATTGTCCGCCCGTCGCGCGAAGAGGCCGAAGAAGCCGTACGGACACTCATACGCTGGGCCGGTGACGATCCTTCAAGAAACGGACTGCTCGACACCCCCAAGCGGGTCGTCAACGCCTACAATGATTTTTTCAAGGGCTATGACCAGGACCCGGTGAAAGTGCTGTCACGCATTTTTGATGAAGACAGCGGCTATGACGATATTGTCATGTTGCGGGACATCGACATCAATTCCCATTGCGAACACCATATGATCCCCTTCCTTGGCAAGGCCCATGTGGCCTATTTCCCGACCGGAAAGGTGGTGGGCATCTCCAAACTGGCACGCGTCGTTGAAATATATGCACGCCGCTTGCAGACCCAGGAAACCATGACGGCGCAGATCACCGGAGCCATCGACGAGGCTCTGAAGCCCAAGGGCGTCGCCGTGATGATCGAGGCTGTACATCAGTGCATGTCACTGCGTGGTGTCCAGAAACCCAATGTTTCCACCATCACCACCAAATTCACCGGTGTTTTCAAAACCGACCAGAATTTGCAAAGCCGCTTTATCGACCTCGTCAGGGACGATGACTAGGAATAAAAGCATGAGCACCCCCGTCTTTGCCCGCCCTCGCGACAAACACGAGCTTGAGACGGGGACCTCATTCACACCCGCCTTCGATGACAGGGGCCTGATCCCCGCCATTGCCACCGATGTACAGACGGGCGATGTGCTGATGATGGCGTGGATGAATGAACAGGCCCTCGCCCTTTCCATAGAAACCGGTGTCGCCCATTACTGGAGCCGCTCGCGCAACAAATTGTGGAAAAAAGGGGAAAGCAGCGGCAATACCCAGACAATTATCGAGCTGCTCACGGATTGTGACCAGGATACCATCTGGATGAAGGTCAGGCAAAACGGTCTCGCCGCCGCCTGTCATGTCGGCTACAAAAGCTGTTTTTATCGCGCGGTCCCCACGGGAAAAACGGCCCCCGAAAACCTCTCTCTGGAATTCAGGGAAAAAGCACCCGTTTTTGACCCTGACGAGGTGTACAATAAAAAACAGTCGTGAAGTCGGGGCTGCTCCTCTTCCACCCGAAGGCTGAAGTTGCAGAACGGCCTGTCAGCTCATCCCGTTGTAATATAGTCGCGCATGGCTGCGGCTTCCATTTCGGCTTCGGCGATACGCTGCTTGACAACGTCGCCAATCGAAACCAGACCGACAAGCTGTCCCTCTTCAACAACCGGCAAATGACGAAAACGGTGCTCGGTCATCTCGGCCATAAGCTTTTCCAGCGTATCCTCGCGCTTGCAGGTAAAGACATTTTTCGTCATGCAGTCGCTCACCGGCTCATCGAGAACCGAACCGCTTCGCGTCGCGATGGCGTTGACAACATCCCGTTCCGAAACGATACCGCACACCGTGCCACTGTTTTCAACGATCACCACCGAACCGATTTTATGCTCGTTCAATAATTGAACGATCTCGTTCAGTGTCACGTCCGGTGTGCGGGTTACAACATCCGAACCCTTGTTTTGCAATATTGTCGATACATTCATGTATTGCTCCTTTTACTCGATTGACCGCGTTAGGCCATACAAACAATTGTGCGCCCAAGATCTTCTGGGGGCAAGTCTTCATGCGACTGTCCGCGCACAATACCGCTGAAAAACCTGTCAAACGGCACGAATCTGTAAATACTCCGTACGAATTGCCGGATTTTGGCCATCAATTCTCGCGTCTGCCCCGGCCATTGCACCTGCCAAAACCGTGTTATTCACCCTCATCGCCGCCAGGTTGTTCACCATTGCCTGGCAGGTCGAACAGGCTGAACAGCAACAGCCCGGCCATAAAACCGCCTATATGCGCTTCCCAGGCAATGGGATTATCTTCCCCGAGCGGCACAATCCCGGTTCCCGAAATGACATTGGTGAGCAGCCAGACCACCAGAATGGCAATCACCCTGCGGTCGCGAAGGGCAACCGTCAGGGGGTGCAGG
The DNA here is from genome assembly GCA_027069645.1 of Hyphomicrobiales bacterium. GTDB lineage: Bacteria > Pseudomonadota > Alphaproteobacteria > Rhizobiales > JAKIUO01 > JAKIUO01. The sequence goes on along the minus strand of JALXEI010000236.1, from coordinate 11,788 downwards.
GGAATAGCGCGCAAATTCCCGCGCAGCAACCCGGCCCCGTGTGCATCTCCCGGGACGCTGAAAACAAACCTGATCGCCGCGGCCATATGCCCTGAAATGGCACCCGAAGCCCCAATCACCGGAGCCAGCTCCCCCCAATGCGTAAACAGATGAGTCAGCGCAGCAAACAGTCCGCATATAAATGAGAAGGCGAGAAAGCGTAGCGTTCCGATCCGTTTGGCAACAGCACTGCCCATTGCCAGCAACCAGATGCTGTTTATGGCAAGATGGGCCAGATCGCCGTGCAGAAAATTAAAGGTCACAAATGATGTAAGACCGGCAAGGCCACTGGCGGCGAGGCCGTCAACATAGCGCGCCGGGATAAATGCCATCTCGATGACAAATCCCAGATCGGCCTCGGGGGCCAGCAGAGCGCGCCCGGCATGTATCAGGACGAACAGGGCCAGCAGGGCGACAATGACGCCTGGTACATTGAAAACCGGCTCCCTTCCCCGGTCAAACGGCTGATATTCCCGTTCATCCCGATCCCCCGTCCCGCTGTCCGTTTCCATATCCCGTGTTCCGCTCACAATGTCTCATCCTTGCTGTTAACCCTGCCAGTCAACCACACTTTTGACTGAAGCACCTCATTTTTCGTCATTTCTTCAAACTGGCACGCATTTCGCGAATGTCGAGGGAAAATGTCGAGGGAAAATGTCGCCGGACATTGTCGTTTGAACAGCGAGGCCGGATCACCGGTTGCCCAACCGGAGCGATCACAGACCTCATAAACCGTAACACTGTCAGGAATTGGACACTTCCGGTGTCCGTTGGAAAAAACGTATGAAACAGACCGCAAGCCTATGGCTCTTTTCTTACTGGAATGAACTCCGCAATGGACGCAAGGCCCCCAATCGCTTCGAGATCGAACCGGTCAGGATTGGCCCCCTGCTGCCGGAAACCTTTATCCTGGAGACGGCGGGCGAACGCGATTTTCGTTTTCGTCTCGCCGGCACGAAAATCTGTGAAACCTGGGGTTATGAACTCAAGGGAATGAATTTTATCTCGTTCTGGCAGGATCGCAATGAACGCGAGGCGATAGAAAGTCTGCTTCACACCATCCGGGAAGAAGGCAGCGCCGGATTGCTGGAGATGACCGCAGCAACGCCGGAGGGAGAAACCTGCCGTTTTGAAATTCTGCTGCTTCCCCTCGTTCATTCGGGCGATGAAGTCAACCGCATCATGGGCGTTATGTCACCCGTCGACACCCCCTGGTGGCTTGGAACGAAGCGCCTTGAGGGCCAGCGGCTTGATGACCTTGAACTGATCTGGCCGGACCTCAAGTCACAACCAGCACACTCTGACAAGGATCATGTTTCCATCTTTCCGGGCAAAACCGGAAGGATTGTCAGCGCCAATGGCCGCCTGTTCCGGGTCCTTGACGGCGGCAAGGTCTGAACACAGGATCGCCGCTAGCGAATTGGCAGACGACCGACACCGTAATAGCCGCTGACCGAACCGGGATGAAATCCGTATCGGCGCATGCATTGTTCTGCTTTTTCCAGTATTCGTGTCGCATGCATCTCGTTTTTGTGCCTGTCCCCTGGCGCATCAAGCAAATGCAGGGCATGGCGTCGTGCACGCTGAAAACGACATTTCTGTCTGGCCGCCAGCAGACTGGCCGAAGAATGTTTGCCGCCAGCCGAAGCCTTCCAGCCACTTGTCCCCGGATTGCACCCGGTTATAACAACAGACACAGCAACGACAATCAGACATTTTGAAATGATGTTGAAAAAGTGCATGATATCGTCTCCATATGATTGTCAGTTTGAAATGTCCCGAAAAGCGGAGTAAAGGCTCAAAAACGAAACAAAACAGGATGATGAGGAAGCGGAAACGGAACAAACACACACTACCTATGGTAGTGTTAACAAATCCATAACAACCCGAAAGAAAACTGAATACAATATAGTAATAATTTGATTCTGCTTGCCTTTGCAAGGCATCCGTCCCCGCATATGCAAGTATTACCACGGTACTGAAAGTTGGAATGCAGATGATAAAGGTACAAAAACAGGATTTTAACCCGGATACTGAATTGCAGGCCCTGCGCGGCGGGAATCCCGATGTCGGTGCGGTGGTCAGTTTTCTGGGAGTCGTTCGCGAGGGCAGTGGCGATCAGAAAATTACTTCCATGACCCTTGAACATTACCCCGGCATGACGGAACGACAGTTGCAGGAAATCGAGAACGAGGCTCGAAAAAGATGGGCGCTTTCAGACTGCCTGATCATCCACCGCTATGGCACATTGCGGCCCGGTGACAATATCGTACTGGTTATGACCCTTTCCAGGCACCGCCAGGATGCTTTCCATGCGGCCGAATTTCTGATGGATTATCTGAAAACATCGGCCCCGTTCTGGAAAAAAGAGGTTATCGCAGGCGAAGAAAAATGGGTAGAAGCCAAACAGAGCGATGTGGAAGCCACAAAATCCTGGTTCACAACCGAAAAAAAATCTGCAAAACCGAAATAGCCTGAAGTGTCTCAAACATCAGGCGCAAAACAGGTGCTATACCTGTTCACCCCGGACAAGACGCGCATAGTCGTCCATCAGGGTCCGGGTAATCTCGCCAGGGACGAAACTGTAATCGCCGATTTTGGAAACAGGGGTCACCTCTGCGGCCGAGCCGGTGAGAAAACACTGGTCGAAATCGGCCATTTCTTCAGGCATGATGACACGTTCGACAATTTCAAGACCGCGTTTGCGCGCCAGGTCCATCACCGTGCGACGGGTTATGCCATCAAGAAAGCAGTCGGGAACGGGTGTGTGAAGAACCTCGCCGGAGACGAAAAACACATTCGCCCCGGTGGCTTCGGCAACCCGTCCGCGCCAGTCAAGAAAAAAGGCATCATCAAAACCGAGACGGTCTGCCTTGTGTTTTTCGATCGTACAGATCATATACAGCCCCGCCGCCTTTGATTTTGAAGGTTCTGTTGCCGGATCCGGGCGCCGGTAGTCGGCAAGACGCAGGGTAATGCCCTTCATCTTCTGCTCCGGATCGAAATAGGACCCCCATTCCCAGGCGGCTATGGCCAGATGAATCCTTGTGGCGGGAGCGGAAATACCCATATCCTCGGCCCCGCGCCAGGCAATCGGGCGGACATAGCCATCTGTGAGATTTTGTGCCTTCACAACCTCGCGACAGGCCGCATTGATTTCATCGGCCGACCAGGGGATCTCGAAATCCAGATAGCCGGCACTGGCATGCAGCCGTTCCGAATGTTCCTCAAGTTTGAAAATTTCGCCATTATAAACCCGCTCCCCTTCAAACACACCGGAGCCGTAATGCAGGGCGTGGGTCAGAATATGCAATTTTGCATCTCTCCAGGGGACCAGTTTTCCGTCCATCCAGATCCATCCATCACGATCATCATAGTGCTGGTCTGCCATCTTGCCACAATCCCTGGCTGTATTGTCTGTTAGTGTAAAACAGTTTTTTTGATGTTGCTCTACACATCGGGAAATATAATGTTTCTGGATTTTGTTTATCAAACAGGGTAAAATAAGTCAACATGACTGACATAATTAGCCATAACAATCGCCCTTCCCGATCCGCCGCCATGCAGACGGACGATGAAACCGGCAAAAATGACAGCGCCGGGATATCGTCACTGGTCGAATTGATCGAGCTTTTGTTCTTTGCCTATCGGGACTTTACCAGCGACCCGGATACCATCCTTGCCGAATTCGGCTTCGGTCGTGCCCATCACCGTGTCCTGCATTTTGTCAACCGCTATCCCGGTCTGCGGGTTGCTGACCTCCTCGACATTCTCAAGATCACCAAGCAGAGTCTTGCGCGCGTCCTCAAACAGCTTGTTGACAGCGGCATGATCGAGCAACAGCCCGGCCGTTCGGATCGCCGTGAACGACGCCTGTTCACCACAAAGCGTGGCCGAAAGCTGGCCGAACGTCTGATCGAACCACAAATGGCACGCATCGTCAGAGCGCTGGAACTATCGGGAGACGAGAGCCACAAGGTCAGTCGTAAATTACTATACAATATGATAAATTCGACGGAACACGAGGCGGTTATGAAACTGTTTTCCCGCACACATGCCAAAACATCGGGCAAACGCCCGGAATGAAAGAAAGCAGCGGGTGATTGATTTTGGAAGGATTGGAAGGATTGATATGACAGCCGGAACTGACAGACAATCTCCCTTGCCGGACAATGCCCCTCACATCCTGATTGTTGATGACGACGAGCGCATCCGCAACCTGCTGGCCAAATATCTGCTTGGCAACGGTTTTCGGGTCACCAGGGCCGCCGACGCGGCCTCGGCACGTGCAGCGCTCTCCGGGCTTGAGTTCGATCTTCTCATCCTTGATGTGATGATGCCGGGAGAAACCGGCTTCGAGCTGGCGCAATCCCTGAAAGGGCGGATCAATGCGCCCATTTTCATGCTTACAGCTCTTGGTGAACCCGAGCAGAGGGTCAAGGGACTTGAAATCGGCGTTGAAGACTATATCACCAAGCCTTTTGAACCAAAGGAACTTTTGATCCGTATTGGCAATATCATGCGCCGCATCGAAAAAAGCGGGACCGGCCAGGACCGGATCAGCATTGGCGAACTCCGCTTCAATATCGCCAGAGGAGACCTGTCATCTGGCGAGAAAACGATCAAGCTGACCGAACGGGAACGCGAGCTGTTGCGCATTTTCGCCAGACGGCGCGGGGAAACCGTCGCCCGGCACGAGCTTTCCGGCAGCGATGGTGACAGCTCGGACCGCGCCGTCGATGTGCAGATCAACCGCCTGCGGCGCAAGATCGAAAAGGATCCGGCCAATCCCGTCTACCTTCAGACCGTGCGCGGCAAGGGCTACATACTTCACACCGATGAATAGAAAAACAGCAGATCACCACCGGGCCAAAGCATGAATTTCACCTCCGTTATCCTTCCCCGGTTGCGACAGTTACGCCATATCGTCAAAGCGGTCCTTCCCGATCTGATCCCCAAAAGGATCTTCCCGCGCACATTGATTATCATTGCCGCGCCGCTTGTGCTGCTGCAATCCATCCTGGCCTTCGTTTCAATGGAACGCCACTGGCAACTGGTCACCGCGCGCCTGTCCGAAGCCGTTGCCAGGGACATTGGTGCTCTTGTGCACATATACGAACAGGCCCCCGGGGATCCTGATATACACAAAATGGTGATACATGCCGGACAAAATCTCGGTTTTAAAACCGATTTCCTGTCGAATGCCACTCTCCCCCCGCGGCGACCGCGACGGATGTTTGATATTCTCGACAATATCCTGCGCAATGCCATCAACACAAAGGTTCATCATCCTCACTGGGTCGATACGCAAAGCTCCGACAAGATGGTGGAAATCCGCATCAAACTGAAAGATGAAATCCTGCGGCTGTTCGTCAGACGCAGCCAGGCCTATGCCTCCAATGCCCATATTTTCATCGTCTGGATGGTCGGCTCCTCCATAATCCTTTTGCTGATTGCCATTTTGTTTCTGCGCAATCAGATCAGACCCATATTGCAACTCTCCGAAGCCGCCGAACGGTTTGGCAAGGGCTTGCCGCCACCTGAAAATTTTCATCCTCGCGGTGCCCTCGAAATACGCCAGGCCTCCCAGGCCTTCCTGCGCATGCGCGACCGTATCGAGCGCCATGTTGACCAGAGAACGGTCATGCTGGCGGGCGTCTCTCACGACCTGCGCACCATTTTGACACGCTTCAAGCTGGAACTGGCCCTTTCGGAAGATACGCCGGAAATCATTGCCATGCGCAAGGATGTCGACGAGATGCAGGGGATGATCAATGATTATATGGACTTTGCCAAGGGCGAAGGAAATGAACAGACGCAAAGAACCGATATCGATCTGTTGCTGGAAGAAATTCGCGATGATATGAGCCGCAGCCACAAGGTCATAGCCCTGCAACCCGGACAGAAAAAAATCATATTGCCGCTGCGGCGTGCAGCCTTCAAGCGCGCCATCACCAATCTGGTCTCCAATGCCGCCCGCCATGCTGAAAAAGTCCGGCTTTCACGCAGTGTTTTCGGGAACCGAATCCGGATCTGCGTCGACGATGATGGCCCTGGTATCGACATTGACAAGCGCGAGGAGGTTTTTCAGCCCTTTGTGCGCCTTGACGATGCCCGCACACAGCACGAAGGCGTCAGTACCGGTCTCGGCCTGTCCATTGCCCGCGATATCGTCCATAGTCATGGGGGCGACATTATACTCGAGGACAGTCCCCTCGGCGGCCTTCGGGCGACGATCGAAATTCCGCTGTGATCCGCTTCAAAACAACCTCACCCCGTTTTGCAGTTTCCGATCCGGTGCAATCAGCACAACCTCGCCACGGCTATCGGGAAAACCGAGAACCAGAACCTCCGACATGAACGGACCGATCTGGCGCGGTGGAAAATTGACCACAGCCACCACCTGACGACCCGTCAGATTATCAGGGCCATAGTGAGCGGTGATCTGCGCCGATGACTTTTTTATCCCGATCACCTCCCCGAAATCGATCCACAGTTTCAGGGCCGGTTTCCGCGCCTCGGGAAAGGGTTTGACATCGACAATCGTACCAAGACGAATATCGACGCGCAAAAAGTCGTCAAATGAAAGACTGTCCTCCATACCCTGCCTCCTGTTCCTTTTCCTGTATGAGAGTACCGAAAAGGAAAACCCGACACAACAGCGCGCATCCGGCAGCTATTGTATCGGGTCGTTTATCTGGCAGCAGAGCGGGGGTTCGGGACTGCATAACGCAGCCGCAAAGCCAACGCCTCGAAAAATCGAAGCCCTGCGCATTCTGCTGAATTGTCAGTTAGATGAAACTGTGAATTAGAAAGGCAGCCACAGGTCAAGGACGGGGCGCAACAGCGCCAGCGTAAACATGCTCGCTGCAAATGTCAGCGCAAGGATGCTTTCAAGTCCAATACCAATAAGTGGCTCGTTATGTTGTTCATTCGTCATTGGAGTAACCTCCATTTTCAGTTTGCCAGATACCCGCGAAATCCATTTTTTCCTTCGTTTACCTTCGCAGATATCACCTGAACCGCGTTCCGTGAGGAAGGTGGTTCTGCCCCCTTGCAAGGGGTGCGTGGATGTAACCGCCAGCCTTGTGACCGGCGATCAGATCAGCATCGAACATATCATAACATTCAAAGTTTTGCATATAAAAACTGTTGCGTTTTGTCGCAACACCAAAATTTTATTTATTTGACATGTTTTTCAATGTGTTGTGGTTATTCACATATCCGCAATCGCCTGGCGCACAACCTCGTGCACCACCTTTCCCGCCTTAATGTTGACACCATTGGCGAGGTTTTCATCCGCCGCAACGGCCTCGTCGATTCCCTGTTCGGCCAGTTTGAGGACAAAGGGCAGCGTGGCGTTATTCAGCGCAAATGTTGATGTACCGGCCACAGCACCAGGCATGTTTGTCACGCAATAGTGCACGACACCTTCTTCCATATAGGTCGGGTTGTCGTGGCTGGTCGGCCTTGAGGTGGCGACACACCCCCCCTGATCAATGGCAATATCAACAATTGCCGAACCGCGCTTCATACCGGCCACCTGCTCGCGCGATACAAGATTTGGCGCATGAGCCCCTGGAACAAGCACCGCGCCGATGAGCAAATCGGCACGCAAAACATATTTTTCGATATTCTGGCGTGTCGAATAGACAGTATTGAGAGAGGCACCGAGCACCTGGTCCAGTTCCGCGAGACGGGGAAGAGAAATATCCAGAACCGTAACACGGGCCCCCAGCCCCATCGCCATGCGCGCCGCACTGGTCCCGGCCATACCGCCGCCGAGAATGACAACCTGTGCCGCCTCGACTCCGGCGACGCCACCCAGCAATTTGCCGGATCCCCCCGTTTCCATCTCCAGACACCGGGCTCCGGCCTGAATCGACATACGGCCAGCAACCTCGCTCATGGGGGCCAGCAGGGGCAAATGTCCGTTCGAATCCGTCACCGTTTCATAGGCAATGGCGGTAACGCCGGATTTGACCAGCGCCTTCGCCATTTGCGGATCGGCGGCAAGATGCAGATATGTAAACAGTGTCTGGCCTTCGTGGAATCCTGTGCATTCCCCGGGTTGCGGTTCCTTGACCTTGATGATCAGTTCGGCCTCGTTAAAAATCGCATCCGGCCCGGCTACAATTTCCGCCCCCGCGGCCTCATAGGCGCTGTCATCAAAACCGATAGCCCAGGCGGCCTTGCGCTCCACCATCACACGATGCCCCCTGGAGGTCAGCTCAAACACACTGTTGGGAGTCAGTCCAACACGGTATTCGTTGTTTTTTATTTCTTTTGGTACACCGATGAGCATCAAATTCTTCCTTTCGCGGGCTGCAACAACTGAAACATTTGATTTATTTTGGTCTGATCCCCTTTTGATCCGCTGTCAATCATGATAGGCTGACTGCAATCAGAGCGACGGGAGGCGAGGGATCCAGGCATTTGCCTATATAACTGAATTATAATAACAAACCCTGTTCTTTTTGTTCTGATCACAATAAAGTCAGCCCGTCTTTTCTGTGGGACGTCCGGTTCACACTATCGGTTGCCGCTACCGGTTGCCAGTGCCAAACCGCTATTCTCCGGGCCTGACGAGGGTATAAAACGCAGTCAGGAACTGCACCTGTTCTAAAGGGAGGAACAATTACTATGAAAATGTTTATAATGGGAATTATGTCGGACATGATGCCCTGGATGAAGTCGTTCTTCTATGTCGCCAATGCCATGATCATTGTCGGCATTCTGGTCATCCTCTTTAATATCAAGAGCTTCTTTGGCGAACGCAGCATGAGCGATCTCACCTATGCCGAGAAACGTGGCTCTATCGGTATCATCGGCAAGGTGCTTCTCGGTTTTGCCGCCTTTTTCCTCGGCAGCGAGGTCATGGCACCGATTCTGGGCATGGAAGCCCCCGGTTTTGCCCTGTTTGCCAATCCCAGCCAGTTTGACTTTGGCTATTCCGTCCGTTTCTGGCAGGTGGGCCTGCTCTATCTGATCGGTGGCATCATCTACTGGATGCTCTCCCGGCGCTCTGCAACGGCGGACGCCTGACAGCAGGTTACAAAAAACCCGGGATACCGCGCCGAAGAAACTGAAGGTCTTGCAGCGTTTCGGGAACAATACCCAACCGCCCTGGATATTACAGACGATCGGGCCCGGAACAAAAAAAAACACCCCCGGAAAGATGCGTTTCCGGGGGTGCTTTTATAAATTTACACTGCTTTTTGCAGGGCGTATTTATTTCTTGCGAGTGAAGGTACCCGAGGCTTTTGCACCGTCGTCGGTCACACCCACCATGACAACCTTGTCGTCGCCATCGAATTTCATCTGGGCATTGTAGACCTTGCCATCGGCAGGATGCTTGACCTTGCCAACATAGGCACCATCTTTTTCGGCGATTTTGGACATGATCATTTCCATACCCACATTGCTGGGACCGGCTGCAACCTTGCAACTCAGGCCATTATCACCGCCTTCGGCACAGTTGACGGTATAACCGTTCCATTCCCATGTTCCCACCATTTTACTGGCAGCCATTGCGGAACTGGCAAAACCAAAAGCAATGAGTCCGGCGGTAACAGCAATAATTTTCTTCATGTAGACATCTCCCTCTCTAGGAAAAACAGTTTGTTCATTGGGTTACTCGAAAACTGACATTTTGACGAAACAAATCGCCAAACCGTTCTCGCGCGATATTCACAGGCCGCTGGCATTGCGAATCACGGATACCGGCTCCAGGATTAATGACGTCCAATTATGTCTATTTTCTGGTTCCCGCTTCTTCCCGTCCAACAGTGGATCAGGTCGACCAATCATGTTCGGTCTGACTGGATTATATGGTTAACAAACAGTAAATGCAAATAATAGATGCAGAACAGGTAACTTTTAGAAAAAGTGTGAATAATCAATTTTATGAAATTATCATTATATCTAGATTATAGAATATAACCTCAGGCGAACATCCGGCAAACCCTGTTTTTCATGGCTCGAAAGGTACTGCTGCAAAAAATATCCTGTCAGCTTCAGTCCCGCTTTTACTTCATTGATACTGATCGCCCCGGGCTCCCGGTTGCCGGTCAGGAAAGCTGGCAGCGCAAGCAGCTTGTCGTGCCAGGGCTTCCCCGCATCAAGACTGACAGCCTTGCAGGAACGGGGCGAGACATAGACAAGATTGTCGCGCCTGCCCGTTGCCGCACAACAGCTCAGATCGAGACCATATCCCAGTTCGGCCAGCAATCCCAGTTCCCATTTCACCAGCAGAGGACGCCAGTCTTCCTCGCCGGCCAGAGCACCAATCATCAATTCAGTCGCTTCATATAAACCTTCGTGGGGTTCGCGTTCCGCAATCAGACCCGCCAGAATACAAACCGATTGCAGTGCCAGCAATTTTTGCGGATCAGTCATAATGACAGCCGTACGCAATTTCAGAGGTTCAAGGATATAAAGCCCCAGATGTTCCGACAGACGGGCATTCCAGCGGGCCGCAACAAGATTTCCCGGTTGCAACACCGGCCGAAGACGCCTGCCGCGACCACCGCGCACCATACCGGCATGGCGGCCATTATGCCTTGTCAGCAAATCGACAATGACACCGCTTTCACCATGACGACGGGTCGAAAGAACAATACCTTCATCGCTCCATTGCATGGGATCGCTTTCCTTGCCAGCCCCTATTCCGTGGGAAAATCAAGACCAATACCGCGATAGCGTTCCGGGTCCTCCCCCCAGTTTTCCCGCACCTTGACAAACAGAAACAGGTGCACCGGAACCTCGAGAATTTCCGCCAGTTCGCGCCGGCTTTCCTGCGAAATGGCCTTGATGGTCCGCCCCCCCTTGCCCAGCACGATCATTTTCTGGCTATCCCGTTCCACATAGATCGTTTGCTCGATCCTGACCGAACCATCACCGAGCGTTTTCCAGGCCGTGGTTTCGACGGTGGAAGCATAGGGCAGTTCCTGATGCAGGCGGAGATAGATTTTTTCACGGGTGATTTCGGCAGCCGTGATCATCATCGGGACATCGACGAGCTGATCCTCCGGGAAATGCCAGGGGCCGGGCGGCATTGTTTCAACCAGCCATTTGCGCAAGTCCCCAACCCCGTGCCCGCGCAGGGCCGAGATCATGAAAGTGCGATCAAAGTTCACCCGCTCGCCAAGTTTTGCCGCAAGGTCCAGCAGTTTATCCTTGCCCGATCTGTCAATTTTGTTGAGGACCAGTGCTTTCACGCCCCCCACATCCTCCAGCCCCTTCAAAATGCGTTCAACATCGGCACTGATACCGCGACCGGCATCAACCAGCAACAGCACCACATCGCCCTCGCGTGCACCCGACCAGGCCGCTTCCACCATCGCCCGGTCAAGACGGCGACGCGGTGTGAAGATGCCCGGTGTATCCACGAGGACAATCTGCACATCGCCCTCCATGACAATGCCCCGCAAGCGCGCCCGCGTGGTTTGCACCTTGTGGGTGACGATGGAAACCCTGGTCCCGACAAGACGGTTGACGAGTGTTGATTTGCCCGCATTGGGCGCCCCGATCATGGTTGCAAAGCCGCAGCGATGCCTGTGGTTTTCCTTACTCATAAACCTGATTCTCTTTCCACACACCCTCGCGGATCAGCAGGGTCGCAGCCGCCTCCCGTTCGGCAAGGCGCTTTGAACTGCCCGTTCCGGTCGCCGGTTCAATCCTTTCCACCACGACCTGCATGACAAAAACCGGTTCGTGGTCGGGACCGGAACGCGACACTTCTATATAG
>JALXEI010000235.1 GCA_027069645.1 Hyphomicrobiales bacterium | reverse complement strand
ACCTACTACCGTCATGGCGGCATTTTGCATTATGTGTTACGGCAGCTGGCAGGGACGGCGTAACACAGAGCGATTTCAGCCAGGGATTGAGCAAGCGGTACGGGGGAAGCTTCATGAGCCCAAAAAAACTTTCCGGTTACCGGGAGGCCTTTCGCACCTTCATCGGTATCGAGGTGCTGCCACGCAACTATTCCGAAAAAGTCCTCGCCACCGGAGGGGCCATTATCTCGATCATGGCCGTTGCTGTAATTTCTGTTTCTGTAATGGGCGCAGATGCCGCCCTGCTGATTGTTGCCTCGATGGGCGCCACATCCATGCTGCTGTTTTCCCTGCCCCATGCCGCCGTGTCGCAGCCCTGGCCGGTCTTTGCCGGGCAGGTGGTATCCGCCCTCATTGGCGTTTTTGTTTCACGACATATCACCGACCCCCTGCTGGCCGCCCCGCTTGCCGTTGGGCTATGCACTCTCGTCATGTTCCTTGGACGGTGCCTGCACCCGCCAGGAGCGGCTACGGCTCTGACGGCTGTATTTGCCACCGGCGGCCTGCGCGAAATGGGCTACAGTTTTGCGCTTGCCCCCGTCGCCCTCAATGTCATGACCCTGCTTGTTATTGCCTTTTTGTTCAATGCCCCCTTTGCCTGGCGGCGCTATCCGGCCGGATGGCGCCGAAAGGAACAGACCGATGGCGATCCGGAAATTTCCGAGTCACCGCTGACACATGATGAGTTCATCAATGCCGTCCGCGATCTCGACACTTTTATAGATGTCAGCGAAGATGATTTGCTGGAACTCCACCGCCTGATGGCCAGTTACGAAACATCACGACGCCACTAGGCGGTAAATTCAAAGCCGGAATCATTCACTTTATCCGCGCGCCACTGACTTTTGTTGATCAAAAGACACACTCCTGCCGATAGTGTGATTTGTATTCCGTCGGATAATTCTGTATCCTGTCGGCAACCCTGGAGAACACAGGGCAGGAAAAGAATGGGGAAAAGGGAGAACCTACCATGAAATCAGTATTTGCCGCCGCCGCGGCAGCGAGTTTTGTCATCGGGAGTACCTTCGCCGGTTTTTCAACTCCGGCTTTCGCAAAATGTCAAAAGGCAAGCCCGCTATTTGGCATTAAAGTCTATGTAGACGACAAATATTGCGAAAAAAAGATGAAGCCCAAAAAAGTGCACAGGGCCATGAAAGCCAGATCAAAGCCCGTGAAGCACAGGGTTGCCGCAAAAGCTCCGGCAATGGCCCGAAAACTTCCTCCGGCAGATCCGGCTGTGCGTGAACTGCAAACCCTTTTAACCAAAGCCGGTTACAACCCCGGCCCTGCGGATGGCATATCCGGACCGGCAACTGAAAAAGCCGTGGGCGACTTCATGGCCACCAGCGGACTGCCATCCAGCACAAGCCGTCAGAACATGCTGATTTTGCTGCGGCGCATGGCGTCCAGATAGATTCGGCAAACAGGTCCCGTCGCGCAAACTTCCGACGGGTCAGTCGATTTTCTTTCAAAAGGAAATCAACTGACTCGCCGGGTTGCCTTGCCGCTTCACCTCGAAAAATGAAACCGGGGAGCGGGATGGTGTCAAAACCGGACCGGAATAGAAGGGGCCGGCTTTTTGCATTTTATGGGAATTGTGTAAGCGGACCGGCTTGCAATGAGGGGCTTTGCCCGGTTCAGCGGGAAAAGGGGTCCCATCCCCGGCGCAGTACGCCTGTCTGGCGAAGACAAGCGGCGACAGCCGCTTTTATACCGGGAAATGAATTAATCTCCAGGGCGATTGGTATAATTCACAATCCATGCCGTAGACTTCGTAAACGAACCAACACACAGTCCAAAACCGTTTATGAGTCTGTGACCTAGCCGGCATCCGGGGCCGATTTGTCAAAGGTGACATAGACCCGATACTGGTTGGCAGGAAGTGCGGGGTCTTTGGGGAAGGAAACACTGCGCACCGTCGAGAAATTGCCCCACGGCTTGCCATCCACCATATTGACGGTTACGTCCAGCTTGCTGGTCTGTATTTTTTCGCTTTTGCGATTGGTGACATGAACGAGAACCGGCAGCTTTATCCTGCCGGGCTTTCCGACCGGCCCCAGCAGAACCCGACCGGCAACACCGAATTTGACGGTCACCTTTCCCGGGGCAATCTCGCATTCACGGGCGGTGCGGGTAATTTCACCGCGATGGCGGATGGCCATATTGTCCCCGACCCGACCGGCTTCATAAATCGTCAGTTGCGCGTCGCTTCTCCAGATTGAAATGGGGGGACATTCTCCGGCAGCACCCGGCTGAACACTGACCGGGACAAGATCATTGGCCGCCATTGCCAGAGAGCGCTCCTGAGGCACAACCGGACGGCTGATCGAAGCTGTGGTTTGTTCAAGTGACGAACTCCCGCCAAACATCCCGCCAAGCTGCATCATGGCACAACCCGACATTCCTGTTGCAAGGAACCCGACGAACACCGTTCGCGACAGGGCCGCAGCGATATTGCGCCGCCGGTTTTTATCCCCGACAGCCGGTTCCGCCACGCATACAGGATTGATAGCTGTATTCATATTCATTTCCCGAATCCCGATCCGCCCCTTCATTCCCTGATGCAATCAATGGATCGATTGCAAAAATTGCCCGCAGTGAGGTCATTCTTTTTATAAACCTCGCAATTTTGCAGGAATATGGTTACACAATCCTGAACAAAAGCCAAAACCGGTTCTGTTTGTCTGGTCAGACTACTACTCGGACCGACAGTGTCGCAAGACCGTTTCGGGCAACTTTTCCGACCATTTTATCAAACATGGTAAATATGGAACCAGTATGTCACAGTTCGTTGCGAACAGACCCGAAAAACAGGAAAAACGATATGTCGAACAGGAAACAGGACGACACATCATTGAAAATCTATCTGTGTGAACCGCGCGGTTTTTGTGCCGGTGTGGACCGCGCCATCCAGATCGTCGAAAAGGCCCTGCAACAATACGGCCAGCCCGTCTATGTGCGCCACGAGATTGTTCACAACCGCTATGTGGTCGATAATCTGAAACGAAAAGGCGCTGTATTTGTCGAGGAACTGGACGAGGTGCCCGATGATGGTCAGCCCGTGATTTTTTCCGCCCACGGCGTGCCCAAATCCGTCCCCGAAGCGGCCAGGCAGCGCAAACTGTTCTATCTTGATGCCACCTGCCCGCTGGTTTCCAAGGTCCACCGCGAGGCGGAACGCCACTTTTCGGGCCAAAGGCACACCATCCTCATCGGCCACAGGGGACATCCCGAGGTCATCGGCACAATGGGACAATTGCCCGCCGGTGCGGTGACACTTGTGGAAACGGCGCAGGATGCCGAAAGCTTTACCCCGCCGGACAGTGCATCTCTCGCCTGGATTACCCAGACCACCCTGTCGCTTGACGATACCCGCGAGATTATCGGCATTCTGCAACGCAGGTTCCCCGATATCGAAGGCCCGCGCAAGGACGATATCTGCTACGCCACAACCAACCGTCAGCAGGCCGTCAAGGCCATTGCCGAACGCTGTGACATGGTTTTAATTGTCGGCGCCCCCAACAGCTCAAATTCCAGGCGCCTTGTCGAGGTCGCAAGCCGGGCCGGGTGCAAGCGGGCCATGCTGGTTCAACGGGCCGGGGATATCGACTGGCAAGCCGTGAACGGGATCAAAACGCTGGGGATCTCGGCGGGGGCCTCGGCACCCGAAGTTCTTGTTGATGAAATTATCGAAAGCTTTGAACAGCGCTACACGATTACCGTAGAAACCGTCACAACGGCAAAAGAGGATATTGCCTTCAAACTGCCCGCCGTGCTGACCCGATAAATCCGCGCGGATACCGGGCCGCCCCTCGAATGAAAGTTGATCAATGGCTGTCTATACAAAAATAAGTGATAGCGACCTGCACCACTTCCTTGCCGACTATGATGTGGGTAGGCTGACCAGCTACAGGGGGATTGCCGAGGGGGTTCAGAATACCAACTATCTGATTCACACCGACAAGGATCAGTTTATCCTCACCCTTTACGAAAAACTGGTGGACGAAAAGGATCTGCCGTTTTTTCTGGGACTGATGGAACATCTCGCCACCCATGATATTTCCTGCCCGCTGCCCGTTCATGACAAAAACGGCAGGGTTTTAAGAGAACTGGGCGGACGCCCTGCGGTCATGGTCACCTTTCTTGACGGTTTTTCGGTCAGCAAACCGCAGCGCCGACACTGCGCCGACCTTGGAACCGCGCTGGCAAAAATGCACCTTGCCGGTGCCGATTTTTCCCTGCAACGCCCCAATACCCTGTCACTAGACGGCTGGAGACAGCTTTCTGGCAAGATAATGGAAAAAATGTCTTCCCGTTACTGGACCTGGGAGGGAGCCAATATTGATAGCGGTATCATCATGAGGATTATTCTTGATGAACTTGAATATCTTCGTAACAGATGGCCTGCCGACCTGCCCACCGGCATCATTCACGCTGACCTGTTTCCCGACAATGTGTTTTTCCTCAATGACCAGCTCTCTGGCCTGATCGACTTTTACTTTGCCTGCAATGATTTCCTCGCCTATGACCTCGCCATCTGCCTCAATGCGTGGTGTTTTGAGACTGATGCCAGCTATAATGTCACTCGCGGAAGTGCCCTCATGAACAGCTATCAGAAAGCCCGACCACTTGAACAGGCTGAATTAAATGCCCTGCCCCTGCTGGCCCGTGGTGCAGCGCTGCGTTTCCTGCTGACCCGTATATATGACTGGATCAATACACCTGAGGATGCATTGGTCACCCGTCACGACCCTAGTGAATATTTGCGCAAGCTGCGTTTTCACCAGCAGATTAAAAGTGCTTCGGAATACGGATTTGAAAAATGAATGATGCGCCCCTGTCAACGGATGTTGTGATCTATACCGACGGCGCCTGTTCCGGCAATCCCGGACCCGGCGGCTGGGGCGCAACAATGAAATTTGGTGGCGAGCGACGCGAGATTCGCGGCGGCGAGCGCAACACCACCAATAATCGCATGGAACTCATGGCGGCCATAAAGGCGCTGGAATATCCGCAACAGCGCAGCAGCATTGATCTTCATACCGACAGCACCTATGTGCGCAAGGGCATTACCGAATGGATTCATAACTGGAAGCGCCGCGGCTGGAAAACCGCTGCCGGCAAACCCGTAAAAAATGCCGATCTCTGGCAACGGCTGGATGAGGCCCGGTCGCACCATGATGTCAGATGGCACTGGGTCAAGGGGCATGCCGGTCACCCGGAGAACGAACGCGCCGACGAACTGGCGGGCCTCGGGTTGCGGGAGGCGCAGGCCGGACAAACCTCGCCGGAAATTGCAGAGCCCGAAACCGCTCCTGAATCTTCCCCGCCCGCAACAGCGTCAACCGGACATTTCAGCCTTGATCCGCGCCTTGCCGCTGACAGCACAAAGGTCACAGCGCTGAAACTGTGCGAGGTGCGTCTGATGAACGATCATCGCTATCCGTGGCTTATTCTTGTCCCGCGGGCACAGAAT
Organism: Hyphomicrobiales bacterium; assembly: GCA_027069645.1. Taxonomy (GTDB): domain Bacteria; phylum Pseudomonadota; class Alphaproteobacteria; order Rhizobiales; family JAKIUO01; genus JAKIUO01. The sequence goes on along the minus strand of JALXEI010000235.1, from coordinate 8,548 downwards.
ATGAGCGAAATCCATGATCTTTCGCAAGCCGACAGCCTCGTCCTGATGCACGAAATCCGTTTCGTATCGGCGGCAATGGTGGAACTGTTCGCCCCCCGCAAGATCAATGTCGGCGCCCTTGGCAATATTGTACCGCAACTGCATATTCATCTTGTCGCCCGCCATGATGACGACCCCGCCTGGCCCGGCCCGGTATGGGGCCACAGTCCGGCTGAACCCTATGAGCCGGAACAGCAGACAAAACTCATCAAAATTATCCGGTCCGTTCTGGACAAAAAGCAAGGCTGAAGGCAGACCGTTCAATTTTCTCAAAACATTTTGTGTACTGACTGCTTGCCGGTGAGCAAATTCCTACCGCAATTTCATTGTTTAATGGCCTGAAGCCAAAACAAACACGCCCGGCATGCTTGAAAAAAGGAGACGACCGGACCAGAGAGGAACCGAAAATGGAGATTTTCACCCGATTTGCGGAAACCTATGACCGTAACAAAATAGACGAAATGAGCTTGCAGGAATATCTGCTCGGCTGTCGCGACGACAAAATGATGCGTGCCACAGCCGCAGAGCGCATGATCGCCGCAATCGGGGAACCGGAACTTGTCGATACCTCACAGGACCAGCGCCTTGGTCGCATTTTCCTCAACCGGACCATCAAGAGATACAAGGGTTTCGAAAATCTTTATGGTATGGAAGAAACCATCGAACGCATTGTCGGCTTCTTTCGTCATGCCAGCCAGGGCCTTGAGGAACGCAAGCAGATTTTGTACCTGCTCGGCCCCGTTGGCGGCGGGAAATCCACCCTTGCCGAAATTCTCAAGGGGTTGATGGAGCAACAGCCGGTCTATGTCCTCAAGGCGGGTGATATGATCAGTCCGCTGTTTGAAAGCCCGCTTGGTCTTTTTGACAAGGAGAAGATGGGGCCGCTGCTGGAGCGCAAATACAATATTCCAAAACGCCTGCTCACCGGCTTTATGTCGCCCTGGGCGATCAAGAGGCTGGACGAATTCGAGGGCGATATATCCCGCTTTTCGGTGGTCAAACTCTATCCTTCGAAGCTGAGACAGGTTTGCGTTGCCAAGACAGAACCGGGAGATGAAAACAATCAGGATATATCCACCCTTGTGGGCAAGCTGGATATTCGCAAGCTGGAGCATTTAAGCCAGAACGATGCCGATGCTTACAGCTATTCCGGCGGCCTGAACCGGACCACACAGGGCCTGCTTGAATTTGTTGAAATGTTCAAGGCCCCCATCAAGGTCCTGCATCCCCTGTTAACGGCAACCCAGGAAGGCTCCTACACGGGGACGGAAAATGTCGGCGCCATGCCCTATCAGGGCATCATTATTGCCCATTCGAACGAGGCCGAATGGAAACAGTTCAGAAACAATCGCAATAATGAAGCGTTCCTTGACCGTATCAGTGTGGTCAAGGTTCCCTATTGCCTGCGGGCAACGGAAGAAGCACGAATCTATCGCAAGCTTTTAAACGAAAGCCAGCTTGGCGAGGCCCGATGCGCCCCGGAAACTCTTGATATTCTGGCCCGTTTCAGCGTTCTGACGCGGTTGCATGAACAGGAAAACTCGTCTTTGTATTCCAAAATGCGCGTCTATGATGGCGAAACGCTCAAGGATACGGATCCACGGGCGCGGTCCGTGCAGGAATATCGGGACCGTGCCGGTGTTGACGAGGGCATGACAGGAACATCCACACGCTTTGCCTTCAAGGTCCTCGCCGAAACCTTCAATCATGACACCGAGGAAATCGCAGCCGACCCCGTTCACCTGTTTTACATTCTCGAACAGGCGGTGAAGCGCGAGCAGCTTGGTGAGGAGACGGAAGAAAACTATCTCGATTTCATCAAGACCGAACTGGCTCCCCGCTATGCGACCTTCATCGGACACGAGATTCAAAAAGCCTATCTCGAGTCCTATTCCGACTTTGGGCAAAACCTGTTTGATCGCTATATCGCCTATGCCGACGCCTGGATCGAGGACCAGGACTACAAGGACCCCGATACCGGCCAGATGTTTGACCGCGAGATTCTCGAACAGGAACTGGCAAGGATCGAAAAACCGGCCGGTGTGGCCAATCCGAAGGATTTTCGCAACGAGGTGGTCAAATTTGTCCTTCGCACCCGCGCCGAAAACAGGGGCAAAAACCCCGACTGGCGAAAATATACCAAGCTGCGCAGGGTCATCGAAAAGCGCATGTTCAGCCAGGTCGAGGACCTGTTGCCGGTGATCAGCTTTGGCGCCAAGCGCGACAGGGAGACGGAAGCCAAACACAACGAATTCATCGACCGGATGCTTAATCGGGGTTACACGCGCCGGCAGGTCCATCGTCTCGTGGAATGGTATATGCGCGTCAACAAGGCGGGTTAGGCCCAAAACAACAGGAGCAAAAAGATGGTCCGGTTTGTTGATCGCAGGTTAAACCCGAAAGACAAAAATCTTGGCAACAGGCGCCGGTTTATAAAACGGGTACGCGCAACAATCAAAAAAGCTGTCAACGAGAGTGTGCGACAACGCAAACTTGTCGACATGGACCGGGAAGAAAAAATTTCCATCCCCTCTGACGGCCTCGCAGAACCGGGTTTTCGTCACGCCCGTCAGGGTGGCCTGCGCGAACGTGTGCTGCCGGGAAACAAAACATTCAATCCGGGGGACCGGTTAAAAAAACCGCCTGGTAGCGGCGCAGGGCGTTCCGAAGGCGCACCGGAAGGCGAGGGCGAGGATGATTTTATGTTCGTCCTTTCACGAGAGGAATTTCTCGATCTGTTTTTCGATGATCTCGAACTCCCCGATCTCGTCAAGCTCAGCCTGAAGGAAATCAGCGCAACAGAACCAAGACGCGCCGGTTATTCGGTCACAGGTGCCCCGTCCAACATCAATGTAGCCCGAACCATGCGCAATGCGCTGGGCCGCCGCATCGCACTGAAACGCCCCGGAACGCAGGAAATCCGCGCCCTTGAGGAAGAAATATTTTCTCTGGAAGCCATTATGATCCCCACAGCCCGGCAACGCGCCCGCCTTGCCGAACTGCGGGAAGAGCTTGAAAAGGCCACGAGGCGCCGCAAGACCATTGCCTATATCGACCCGCTGGACGTGCGCTACAACTATTTTACCGATCAGCCAAAGCCCGCAGCCAGTGCCGTCATGTTCTGTCTCATGGATGTTTCGGCATCGATGGGTGAGCGGGAAAAAGACCTCGCCAAACGGTTCTTTGTCCTGCTGCACATGTTCCTTGGCCGACGCTACGAAAAGGTTGATCTTGTCTTCATCCGCCATACTCATCAGGCCGAGGAAGTGGACGAGGAGACGTTTTTCCATTCGCGTGAGACCGGCGGAACCGTCGTCAGCACGGCCCTGACGCAGATGAAAAATATTATCGAATCAAGATATCCGCCGTCGGACTGGAATATCTATGCCGCGCAGGCCTCCGATGGCGAAAATTTCAGCCGCGATTCGGATCGTTGCACCGCTCTGCTCAACAACGACCTGATGAAACTATGCCAGTATTTCGCCTATATCGAAATCGTCGACGAGAATGAAGAGGTTTTCCTTGATGACGAAAGCGGTCTCGAATTGTGGAGTTCCTATCTCCGGGTTGCGGCTCAATGGCCGAATTTTGCCATGAAACGAATTGTGCGCGCCGAGGATATCTATCCGGTCTTCCGGGACCTGTTTGCAAAAAGAAGCGAGGGGGTGCGCCATGACTGAAACCGCCTCCTCCGCAAAACCGCTCTTTGACGGCGCCGACTGGAGCTTTGACACCCTGCATCGCACCTATGAGGCCATCGAAAAGATCGCTCTTGATGATTTGCAACTCAATCTCTATCCTCGTCAGATCGAGATCATATCGAGCGAACAGATGCTTGATGCCTATTCCTCCATCGGCATGCCGCTGATGTATCATCACTGGTCGTTCGGCAAGCACTATCTGCGCGAGGAACAGCTTTACCGCAAGGGGGCCCAGGGGCTGGCCTACGAGATTGTCATCAACTCCTCGCCCTGTATCGCCTATTGCCTTGAAGACAACTCGATGGCGCTGCAAGCCCTGGTCATTGCCCATGCCGCTTTCGGACACAACCATTTTTTCAAAAACAATCACCTGTTCCGACAATGGACCGACCCCGAGGGCATTATCGACTATCTCGACTATGCACGAAATTACGTCGCCGGTTGCGAGGAGCGCTTTGGCGCGGAAGAGGTCGAACATATCCTGGATGCCGCTCATGCCCTGATGTCATGCGGGATCTTCCGCTATCGTCGCCCCCCTTCCCTGTCATTGCAGCAGGAAAGCCGACGCTCGCAGGAACGCCAGCAACAGCAGGAACACAGTGCAAACTATCTCTGGGACAGTCTGCTGCATCCCTCCCGCTCCGCCTCCAGGGACGACAGGGAAGCACGCAAACGCAAACAGAAACTGGGTTTGCCGGAAGAAAACCTGCTCTATTTCCTTGAACGCTACAGCCCCGTTCTGAAAACCGGACAACGCGAACTGCTGCGCATTGTACGCAATCTCGCCCAGTATTTTTATCCGCAACGGCAAACCAAAATGATGAATGAAGGATGCGCCTGCTTTGTGCATTTTCATATCCTCAACGAAATGCACAAAAAGGGACAACTGACGGATGGCGCCATGCTGGAAATCCTGCACAGCCATACCAATGTCATTACGCAACCCGATTATGATGACCCGCGCTTTTCCGGTATCAATCCCTATGCGCTCGGCTTTGCCATGATGCAGGATATAAGGCGCATCTGCACAAAACCGACAAAAGAAGATCATGTCTGGTTCCCGGCTATTGCCGGTACAGGTGACTGGCGCAATGTTCTGAAAGACGCCTGGGCCAATTATCGTGACGAATCCTTCATCCAGCAGTTCCTCAGTCCGGCCCTGATACGCCGTTTCAAAATGTTTGCCCTCACAGACAATCCCGATGATCCCTGGTACCTTGTCAGCCATATTCACAACGAGAGCGGTTTCGAGGAAATCAGGGAAATGCTGTCCCGCAGCTATGATATATCCGCCTCCGACCCGGATATACAGATCGTTGATGTGGACCTTATGGGAGACCGGTGCCTGAAACTTCAGTACACAAAAAGAAATGGCATCCCGCTGGACGCAAAGACACGCGATATGACGCTTTTGCATCTTCAGCGGCTCTGGGGCTATGAAGTCCGGCTCATCGAAAAAAACGGGGAATAACGGTGTGCAGAAAGCCTCTTTTGACAATCTTTCCCGATGAAAACCACCTGGATCACGCGAATGCGTATTTATACGTATTCCCGACTTTACATGTCAGGTATTTTTCTGTATTTATGAGGTGGGTTGCACTGCGTCGAGACCAGTGGCGGAGCGATCAGCCAGGATAGCGGTGTTGTCGAAAGCGGTCCCGACAGGTGCGAAAAACGCTTCTTGCGCAGATTTTGCCAGTGTTTAAAACCGGCAGAAGTGGCAAAGTGATTTGAACGAGGAAGGAAAATTTATGTCAGACCAGATGAAGATACACCCGACACCAAAGCTTGACGAGCTTGAAAAAGGCCCCTGGCCAAGTTTTGTGACAGGGCTTAAACGTCTGCGTGACAGCGGCAAGGCCTATGGCCCGATGATGAACGATCTTCTGGGGCAGCTGGAGCATTCCTATGAAGAGCGCCTCGGGTTCTGGAAAGGCGGCACGGTTTCGGTGTTTGGCTATGGCGGCGGCATCATTCCGCGCTTTTCCGAAGTGGCGGAAGCCTATCCTGAATCGAAGGAATTTCACACCCTGCGCGTGCAGCCCCCGGCCGGCATGCACTATACCACTGACATTCTGCGCAAGATGAGCGATATCTGGGAAGAGCATGGTTCGGGGCTGATCGGTTTTCACGGCCAGTCCGGCGACATCATGTTTGAAGGCTGCACCACCGAAGAGGTCCAGCCCGCCTTTGACAAGCTGAATGCACTCGGTTTTGACCTTGGTGGCGCCGGTCCGGCCCTGCGTACCTCGATGAGCTGCGTCGGTCATGCCCGTTGCGAAATGTCCTGCTATGACGAGGCCCGCGCGCTGCGCATGATCATCAATGAATATCTTGATGAAATGCATCGCCCGGCTCTGCCCTACAAGTTCAAGTTCAAGTTCTCCGGTTGCGGCAATGACTGCGTCAATGCCATTCACCGTGCCGACTTTGCGGTTATCGGCACATGGCGCGACGACATCAAAATTAATCAGGATGAGGTCAAGGCCTATATCGGCGAGGTGGGGCGCAAATATTTCATCGACAGCGTTGTGACGCGCTGCCCGAGCCAGGCCATCTCGCTCAATGATGATGACACCATCGAAATCGACAACAAGAGCTGTGTGCGCTGCATGCACTGTCTCAATGTCATGCCAAAGGCGCTGTCGCCGGGCGATGACAAGGGGGCTTCCATCCTTCTGGGCGGCAAGCGCTCGCTGAAAATCGGCGATCTGATGGGCACTCTGATCGTGCCGTTCATGAAGCTGGAAAGCGATGAAGACTTTGACAATCTGGTGGAGTTTGCCGGTGAAGTGATTGATTTCTTTGCTGACAATGCGCTTGAGCACGAGCGCACCGGTGAGTGTATTGACCGTGTTGGCATGCCGGCCTTCCTTGAGGCGCTGGGCATTGATCCAAACCCCAACATGATCACACATCCGCGCACCTCCTCCTATGTCAGAACGGACGATTTCGACGAGGAAGCCGCCAAGTATTACGCCAAACACGGCAAGTCGGAAGCGGCGGAATAATGAACAGGATTGTCTGGCCGGGCACAGTGTCCGGTCAGGTGATTTGATGCGTTTTTCGAGGTGGAACAAAGCCTCGTGCAGGGTTAAGAAGGGAGAGATATTATGAACGACAGACCAGCCCCACCAAAGCTGCCGGACGAACATGGCGTGCCGGATCCGATGCAGTACATGCATCCCATCATGAAGAACAATTATGGCAAATGGGACTGGCATGATCGTCCTCGCCCCGGCGTTCTTCATCACGTAGCCAAAAGCGGCGATGAAATCTGGACTGTGAAAGCCGGTACGACACGCATGATGGATGTGTTTCAGGTGCGTGAACTGTGTGATCTGGCAGACAAATATTGTGACGGGTTTTTGCGTTTCACGGCTCGTTCCAGTCTGGAATTTCTGTGCGCCGACGAAAGCAAGGTGGAGCCGCTGATCAACGATCTGAATGCCGCCGGCTATCCGGTTGGTGGCACAGGCAACTCGGTCGGTATGGTGTCTCATACCCAGGGCTGGCTGCATTGCGATATTCCTGGTACGGATGCTTCGGGTGTGACCAAGTCGCTGATGGATATTGTTCATCATGATTTCGTCAATGAGGAAATGCCCAACCGCGTCAAGATCACCACATCCTGCTGTCAGATCAACTGCGGTGGTCAGGGTGATATTGCCGTCAATGTGCAATATACCAAACCGCCACGCATCAATCATGATCTGGTCGGCAAGGTTTGCGAACGCCCATCCGTTGTGGCGCGCTGTCCGGTGGCCGCTATTCGCCCGGCGATGGTCAATGGTCGTCCGTCTCTTGAAGTCGATGAAAAGAAATGCATTTGCTGCGGGGCCTGCTATGCACCCTGTCCGCCCATGCAGATCAACGGCAAGGAAGAAACCCGGATCGCCGTATGGGTTGGTGGCAAGCATTCAAACGCGCGTTCCAAGCCAACCTTCCACAAACTGGTGGTTGCCAACCTGCCCAACAATCCGCCGCGCTGGCCTGAAGTTGAAGCGGTTGTTCGGACCATCCTCAAGACATATAAAGAGGATGCCCGTGACTGGGAGCGTATGGGCGAGTGGATCGATCGTATCGGTTGGCCGGCTTTCTTCGAAAAGACCGGATTTGCCTTCACCAAACATCATATTGATACATGGGTCGGGGCTCGCAATTCGATGAACCATTCCGCGCATATTCGTTTCTAGCGGGGATTGGCTGAATTAAGTCACATCGCGAACCCGGGCAGGGGGGTATTCATGTACCCTGCTGCCCGGACAGGGCAGGATTGTCCTGGCAAGTGCGGGGTGACGCGGATTGCGGCAAAGTGAAGCGAAGGGGCATTCCGATATTGCCCTTCAGGCTTCATTCAAGCGAAAATTGACAGGGGCGATTTCCGTCCGTGTTTCAGGTTATAACCAATCAAGTTGGGGGAGGATGCTTTGAAATTTGGAATTCTGGTCAATGAAGGACCGTTTCAGCATGAGGCATCGGATACCGCCTATCAGTTTACCAAGGCTGCACTGGAGAAAGGCCACGAGATTTATCGCGTGTTCTTTTATTATGACGGTGTCAACAATGCCAATAAACTGTCGGAGCCACAGGCTGATGACAGGGACCTTGTAAAGCTGTGGTCGGCGCTGGCTGAAGAGCACAAGATTGACCTTGTGGTTTGTGTTGCTGCGGCTTTGCGGCGTGGTATCAAGGACGAGATTCTGGCACCCGGATTTCGCATCTCGGGTCTTGGGCAATTGATCGAATCCGGTATCCAGGCGGACCGGCAGATTACTTTTGGCGATTAGGAGAGCGTATCATGGAAG
>JALXEI010000234.1:10991-14141 GCA_027069645.1 Hyphomicrobiales bacterium | reverse complement strand
AAGCGAAAAAGGGTGACAGTGCTTCCCTGCGTGATCCGGAAAAGGATGGCGATCGTGTCAAAAAAGACGAATGGCTGGTTCTGATCGGCATCTGTACGCATCTGGGTTGTGTGCCGAACGGCCAGAAAAGCGGTGATCCACGGGGTGACTATGATGGCTGGTTCTGTCCCTGTCACGGATCCCACTATGACAGTTCGGGACGCATCCGCAAGGGGCCGGCGCCGCGCAATCTGGCTGTGCCGGAATATACATTTCTCAGCGACACCAAAGTCAAAATCGGTTAGCCGGAATGCCCGGGCCCCGGGTCCGTGCGAGACTGTGTTCAGGTAATCAATTCTGGAAAGAGGGGGGAAGCCCATGGGGCACCACGAATCCAATTACGAACCCAAATGGGCCATTGCCAAATGGTTCGATGAAAGACTGCCCGTTTATCGCATGATGAGCGATCAGTTCATTACATTTCCAACGCCAAGAAATCTCAACTACTGGTGGACGATGGGGATGGTCCTGTTCTTCTTCCTGGTGATCCAGCTGATCACCGGAATCATACTGACCATGCACTATATCCCCCATGAAGACATGGCCTTCAACAGCGTCGAGCACATCATGCGCGATGTCAACTGGGGGTGGCTGTTGCGCTATATGCACATGAACGGCGCCTCCTTCTTCTTTATCGCCGTTTATATTCATATTCTTCGCGGCATATATTACGGCTCCTACAAGGCCCCGCGCGAGGTACTCTGGCTTGTGGGTGTGGTCATCTATATTCTGATGATGGCCGCCGCCTTCATGGGCTATGTGCTGCCATGGGGTCAGATGAGTTTCTGGGGTGCAACGGTGATTACCAATCTGTTCTCGGCCATTCCGCTGGTGGGCGATTATATCACCCAGTGGTTCTGGGGGGCCTACGCGGTCTCGCAGCCAACCCTCAACCGCTTCCTGTCCCTGCATTATCTGGTGCCCATGCTGCTGACGGTATTCGTACTGATCCATGTCTGGGCGCTGCATGTTGTGGGTTCGAACAACCCGGAAGGTCTTGATGTCAAATCAAGCGATGATACATTGCCCTTCCATCCCTATTTCACCATGAAAGACATGTTCATGGCTATCGTCTTTTTGACAATCTATGCCTTCTTCGTGTTCTTCATGTCGAATTATATGGGTGAGCCGGATAACTATATCCGCGCCAATCCGATGGTGACACCACCGCATATTGTGCCGGAGTGGTATTTCCTGCCTTTCTACGCCATATTGCGGGCCATTCCCGACAAGCTGGGCGGTGTGATCGCCATGTTTGGCTCGATTATGGTTGTGGCGGCCTTGCCCTGGCTGGACCGCAATCCCATCCGCTCGCTGCGCTATCGTCCCAGGGCCCGCTTCTTCTTTGCCGGCTTTGTGGTGACTGCCATGCTGCTTGGTTTCCTCGGGGCCAAACCGGCCGAGGGATGGTATGTGACCGCTTCACGTATCCTGACCCTGTACTGGTTTGTTTACTTCCTGGTCATTTTGCCTCTGCTTTCCAAAATGGAAACAACAAACAGGCATATGCCGGGCAGTATCACCGATGCGGTTCTTGGCCATCACGGTGTCATACCCGAAGCGAAACAATGAGTCAGGAAAAGGAATAAACAAATGTCTGTAATACGTAGACTTGCTCCCTTTGCCATCGCCCTGACCTTTGCGGGCAGTGCGGGAACAGCAACAATTGTCACTGCCGGGGAAAACGAACACGAGGCAAAGGCCGGACAGCACGACAAAAGCCATGTGCAGCGTCAGAAATGGTCCTTTGGCGGCCTCACCGGCCGCTTCGACAAGAAGCAGTTGCGGCGCGGTTTTCAGATCTACAACGAGGTCTGCGCCGCCTGTCACAGCATGAAGCTGATGTATTATCGCAATCTCATGGAGCCGGGTGGTCCCGAATTTTCCAAGAAAGAGGTCGAGGCGATTATTGCCGACAAGGAAGTGCCTGCGCCGCCGAATGATGACGGTGCCACCATCAATGATGATGGCGAGCGCATCATGCGCAAGGCGCTGCTGACGGATCATTTCGTTTCGCCCTACGCCAATGACAAGGCGGCGATGTCGGCCAATGGTGGTGCCCTGCCTCCCGATCTTTCGGTAATGGCCAAGGCGCGAGGCATCCCTCACGGGGCCAAACCCTTGCAGGCCGGAAATATCTTTTCGGCCGCTTTTGAGGGCGTAAAGGAATATGTCGGCTGGATTTTCGGTACAGTTTACAATCTGGCGACCCAGTATCAGGAAGCCGGCCCCGACTATATTCATGCCCTGATGATCGGATATGAAGAGGAAGCTCCCAAAGGGATGGAAATCCCCGAAGGCAAGAGCTTCAACTGGGTATTCCCCGGTCACGCCATTTCCATGCCGCAGCCCCTGTCCGATGAACAGGTGGAATATGCCGATGGAACAAAGGCGACGCTGGATCAGGAGGCCCGTGATATTGCCGCCTTCCTGATGTGGACGGCTGATCCTCACCTCAATGCCCGCAAGAGCCTGGGGCTCAAGGTGCTGATCTATCTGATCATCCTGTCGATTTTGATGTATGCGGTCAAACGCACCATCTGGGCTGGCGTCAAGCACTAGTCTTGCGATGATAAAGAGCAAAACAAAAAGGGCGTTCGGCATACCGGATGCCCTTTTTCCTTGCCACGAATACTGGCAGGGTGCCGGTAAGAGTGGTTCTTGCAGAGCCATGTCCTCGACGGACGGGGCCGGTCTGGCAGCCAGTCATCCTGGCAGATGGCATTGGGGGATTTTGTGGTTGCCCTGTCGCTTCGCTGTTTGAGGGCAGTTCCCCAAAGCCCTTTCGCCAAAGGGTTTCCAAAGGCGTGCCTTTGGTGCCAGCCGCACAGGCTGCCCGTCCGGCGAGGATATGCCCGCAAGGGCAAGCAGCGGTTAAGAATGGACTGGAAGACATATGACAAAAGCGGTGCTGGGAATTATTGGCGGATCCGGTCTGTATGATCTGCCGGGGCTGTCAGACAGACGCAGCGAACGGATTGAAACGCCGTGGGGCGCGCCATCGGACGAATTGCTGTTTGGCGAGCTGGACGGATTGCAAATGGTTTTTCTGCCGCGTCATGGCCGGGGCCACACCATTGCGCCGGGCGACATCAACTATCGCGCCAATAT
>JALXEI010000234.1:0-10981 GCA_027069645.1 Hyphomicrobiales bacterium | reverse complement strand
AAACGGGTTGGCGTTACCGATCTCATATCCGTTTCGGCCTGTGGCTCTTTTCGTGAGGAGCTGTCGCCGGGCATCTTTGTGCTTGTGGATCAGTTTATCGACCGCACCTTTGCGCGCGAAAAGAGTTTCTTTGGCAAGGGCTGCGTGGCGCATGTGCCTATGGCCGATCCGGTTGCGCCTTTGCTGGTCGAGCGTCTGGAAAAGGCCGCCCGGGCCGAAAACATCCCGCACAGGCGCGGTGGCACCTATCTGTGCATGGAAGGGCCGCAATTTTCTACAAGAGCCGAGAGCTTCATGTACCGTTCGTGGGGCTGCGACGTGATCGGCATGACGAACATGCCGGAGGCCAAGCTGGCCCGCGAAGCAGAGATTTGCTATGCCTCGGTGGCGATGGTGACCGACTATGATTGCTGGCATGATGATCACTCGGATGTTGATATCGAACAAATCATCAAAACCTTGCATGACAATGCCGAAAAGGCGCAAAAACTGGTCGCAAGGCTGGCAAGGGATTTTCCGGCCGAACACGAGGCTTGCCCGCTGGGCTCCGATCGGGTGCTGGATGTTTCGATCATCACCCCGCCGGAGGCCCGCGATCCGGAACTGCTGAAAAAGCTTGATGCGGTGGCCGGACGGGTTTTGTAACATTCGAGGCTGTAAGCGCCTGTCGGCGCTTGCCCTCGCCGGGCGGGCTGCCTGTGCAGCAGGCACCAAAGGCGAGCCTTTGGAAACCGTTTTTACGTTAGGGGTGCAGGGGCTCGCCCCTGCCGCCGTGCGCGCAGCACGCCTGTCCGGCGAGGACGAGCGCCGACAGGCGCTTTGGCGGCAGGCAAAAACAGGAGACAGAAAATGGAACTGCGACAGGGGTTCGATCTGAAGAAATTTATCCGCACCATTCACGACCATCCCAAACCGGGGATTATGTTTCGCGACATCACCACACTGATTGCCGATCCGCTGGCCTTGCGGGCGACGATTGACGAACTGGTCTGGCCGTTTTTACGCGAAAAAATTGATTATGTTGTGGGGATAGAGGCGCGCGGTTTTATTCTTGGCGGTGCCATCGCACATGAGCTGGGTGTCGGATTTATTCCCATTCGCAAGAAGGGAAAGCTTCCGGGCGAGACCTGGTTACGCACCTATGAACTGGAATATGGTGACGATGCGGTGGAAATTCACAAGGATGCGCTGTCGCATGGTGAAAAGGTTCTGATGGTGGATGATCTGATTGCCACAGGTGGCACGGCGCTTGCCGCTCTGTCACTCCTTGAAGACACCGGGGCCGATGTGGTCGCAGCCTGTTTTGTTATTGATTTGCCGGACCTTGGGGGGCGTGATAAACTTGTCCGGCAGGGCGTCAAGGTGCATACACTGGTGGAATTTGAAGGAGAGTGAGTTGAACGATCTGACAATCGACTACAAGGCCCGTAGTAATGGCAGATTTATCGGTGTTTTGCGCTGGCCGGAATTTGAAACGCTGTGGCAGGCTCTCGCGGCCGATTCCAGGGGCTGGTATGTTTACGGCCCCGAGGAAGGCCCGCCGCCCGCCAAACCCTGTACGCCCGAGCAGATGAAGGCCTTTTTGAACAGAACCGAAAGCTATTTGCGCGAGTTATGCACCGACACGCGTTGCGGTGCCGTTTACACAGACAGTCTGACCGATCCCGATTTTGTCAAAATCTACAATCCGCGCCTGATGGGGGGCTGTGGTATGGGCAAGGCTCCGTTGCCGCAATGGCTGATCAGTCATATTGCCCCGGTCTCGCTCCTCTGATCTGTTTCCAGAATATCATGACCTGTCGGCTTGCTTTTTGGTTTGAGGCGTAGCAGACTGGTAACAGTGAACGTGGCACGATCCATAGATATTCCGGCGGAGGCATCTCTGTGAACGGACTGAAAGAATCGCTTGAACAGGCGATCAGGGAAATGCAGGAGGCACCGGTCATTGAAAAACCGGAGCCCGTCAGGATAGCCGAGGAGCTGTCCGGGCAGCGGGCGGATTCGGTCGTGTTGCCGGATACTGCACCTGATGAGGCAGCCGAATCACTATCTCTGGAAGAACCGCCTTCCCTGACAGCGCCACCCTCGCTGGAAGAACTGTCATCGGGTCCGAGAATTACTGATTTCGCCCTGTTTGAGGAAGCAAAAGAAACAAAGAGCAAACCGCCCGGCAACACGGATGAGGCACAAAACAGGCCATCAGCAGAGCTGCCCGCTTCCCCGCCTTCGGCAAACAGACGTTCTATTGAGGAAGCGCTTACGAGCGCCCCCTCGGTGTCTCCGAACTATGTTCCGCCGAAAAAACCGGTTCGCCCTCCTGCACCGCCCGCCGTACCATCTGGCGGTTTTGCTGCCGTGCCGCCTCTTGAGGTCCCGCAGCTTGCTCCGCGGATTGCCAGCCAGACTCCTGTTCAGCCTGCTATGGAGGGCATATCAGCCAATCCGGCCCTGAAGGGTAGAGGCCCGTCGGTGCCGGACAATCGCAAGATGATGGCCGGGGCAGCAGTGCACGGGGTAGACCGTTCGCAAAAGATACCGACTGGCGAGGCAGGATTCGTCGCAGAAAAAAAAGCAGGGGCCCGTTCAGCCATTCCGCCTGTTGTGAAACAGGTTCCTGGCAAGGCCGCCATCGGGAAGCGTCCGGAATTGACGGGGACCGACAAAAAAGGAGATGACCGGCACGGCATTGGCGATGTGGCCAATAGTGCCGTTGATATGGCCAAACAGGCTCGCAACGTGCGCGACAGGGTCTGGCGATGGGCCACCATAGCCGTCAGTTGTGCCGGAGGTCTGGCCAGTGGCTGGCTGGGATCAAATGTTTCCGATCAGATGAACCGTGTTTTCGATACGCAAACCCGTGCGATTGTTGGCAAGGCATCGGAAAGTCTGAATGGCAAAGGGGCGCGTGGCATGCCGGGGCTGGTAAACAATGGCAAGGGGGATCGGGCGACGCCACTGGACGAGAATCTGTGTACGGTTCTTGAACTCGACCGCAGCACGGGTCTGACGCTTGCCAGGCCCTGTCGTCCCGTCAGGACATCGGGCTTTACCTCGACCCTTCGCAAGGATGACATGGTTGTCGGCCCGAAATAGTCAGTTTTTTCAGGCTGTGGCTGTTTTTATGTAATGCCGCTCCCCGGGTCTGAACCGGGGGCCAGGGCCACAAACTGCGCGAGGCCTGTCGTTCGAAATCCTCTCTCAAGCTCCGTCATGTCGCTCTGGCCCGGGCTCTGCGCTGCGCCTATCCGGGGAGCGAAACGACCAGAGGAATATACCAGGGGTAAGAAGTGCGTCTGAAAAGCGGTTGTTTTATCTTGGCGCCCGTTTGGCGAGAATACGCTGAAGCGTGCGCCGGTGCATGTTGAGGCGCCGTGCTGTTTCCGAGACATTGCGGTCACAGAGCTCATAAACGCGCTGGATATGTTCCCAGCGTACCCGGTCGGCCGACATGGGATTTTCCGGGGGCGCGGCTTTTTCCCCTTCGACCGCCATCAGGGCATCATAGATATTGTCGGCATCGGCGGGTTTGGCCAGGTAATCAATGGCCCCCAGACGCATGGCATTTACGGCCGATGCGAGATTGCCATAGCCGGTCAGAACAAGCGCACGGGAGTCGGGACGGGCCTCATGGAGAGCCTCTATGACCGAAAGGCCGTTGCCGTCATCAAGACGCATGTCCACCACAGCATAGGCAGGGGGATTTTCGCGCACAATGGCAAGGCCTTCAGCCACAGTTTCGGCGGTCTGGACTGTAAATCCCTTTCCCTCCATGCTTTTGGCAAGGCGGGTCAGCCAGGGGCGATCATCATCGATAATCAGTAGCGAGGCGCCGTTCGGCAGATTTTCTTCCCGGGGGTTGTCGGTATCGCCCGATTGAGTGGTCACGATGTTTTCCTCCCTTTATTGTTTGCAGGGCATGCCTCCATGCCAATCCCTCCTTCCAGCCACAAGGAGGAGGACACGACCGGAACAGGAAAAATTCTATCCCCGGATCCTGTCGATATGGGTCTGTTTTCACCAATCTTATACATGGACAGGCCGTGAGGCCAAGTGTCTCATGCGTCAAAAAGGTCGAATTTGCAATAATAATTGCAAACGCAGTAAATGTGGTCTTTCCGATTTGCCCCGATAATCGTCATCAGGCATGCCATATGGAAGTATCGGCCTCAAGGACTTCCCTTGGCCAGATCATGGTAATAATGGCTCCTGTTGCCGGGGGTTCGGTATTTTTGAGTTTTAACATGGCGCCGGAGCGTTCCAGCAGGGTTTTGGCGATGAAGAACCCGAGCCCGAGGCCCGTTTCCTTTTCGTTGCCGTCCTCGCGCCCGGGGGGGCGGCGCGAGGAAATATAGGGCTCGCCGAGCAGGTCGAGAATTTCCATTGCGAAGCCCGGACCGTTATCGCTGATAACGATTTTGAGAATTTTTTCGTTCCAGGAAGCCTCGATGACGACCTGGGAAGCCGCAAAATCAACGGCATTTTCCACCAGATTGCCGATACCGTACAGCAGGCCGGGGTTGCGCTTGATTACCGGTTCAAGGCGGCCTTCCTCTGTTTTGGCATCGTCAGAGGGGCCGGCATTGATGGTGATCCCCTTGCCGAATTTGCGATGGGGTTCAGCCGCTTCATCAAGCATTTCCCTGATGGTCAGGCGGCTGTGCACGAGATCGGGTTCCTCGCGCTTGCGCGACAGGGTGGCAAGGATTTGCTGGCAGCGTTCGGCCTGTGATGTCATGAGGTCAAGGTCGGCGGCCGTATCCTGCTTGCCATCGCACTGGGCCCGAAGTTCCTTGGCGACCAGAATAATGGTTGAAAGAGGTGTGCCCAGCTCATGGGCAGCGGCAGCGGCGAGGCCATCAAGCGCCGAAAGCTTTTGTTCGCGCGCCAGTACGAGTTCGGCGGCCGCCAGAGCATTGGACATATCCTGTGTTTCGCGCGAGATACGCCAGGCGTAAAAGGCCATGAAAGTAATGCCCACGACAACAGACATCCATTGGCCGAATGTATAGATTTTGTCGATCTTCGGGACCTCGCCGGGATACCAGGGCAGGGGGTAATGAAACATTGCCAGCAATGTTGCACAGCCGATAGCCAGCATCCCGAGATGAATGGTGATGCGCGGGAACTGCGTACTGGCCGATATGGTCACCGGCACGAGCAGCAAAAAGGCGAACGGATTGTGCAGGCCACCGGTGAGATAGAGCAGGGCCGTCAGATGCCAGATATCAAAACCGAGGATAAGGGCGGCATAGGAGGCAATCAGGCGATAGCTTGAGGGGTAAACAAGGCGCAAAATGATGTTCAGCCAGGCGGACAGGGCGACAAGAGAGAGACACCAGCCAACCGGAAAGCGAAAGCCGAGGCCCCAGTAGAGAAAAGCGATGGTGATCGTCTGCCCGATCACGGCGATCCAGCGCAGGCGGGTAATGGTTCCAAGACGCAGGTGGCTGCGTCCGGGGGCAGTCAGACTGGCCCGGGCGTCCTGTGCCGCCGCAAAATTTTTCTCCATGTCCGTCTGATTGTTTCTCTTCAGCATATGTGAACTCACTGATTGCAGAGGGCAGGCACAGGCTGTCTCTTGTCGGGAAATGACGCAGGACGCACGGTTTCAATTCCCGTTTTGAACAGAGGCAAGTCTAGCAGGAATGGCGCAGGATACCAACCGGGAGGGGTAAAATCGTTAAGAACAGTCGGGCAGGACCATTTACGAGTCCGTGACCTGGTCTTTTTTGCATTCCCTGAATACCCGTGTTTTACAGCAATCGCAGCATTTTCTTAAACGCAGCATGCGGGCCAGTTTGGTAACGGCTTCGCTTTTGTCATCGAAAAAGTGATTGTTACCCACTTCACTGATCAGGTGTGTGCGGGACAGGGAGTAATAGACCTGCGGCTTGAGGCAGGCGAAATAGAGTCCGCCGCCCATTGCATCCAGCCGCTGGGCCTCGTGCAGGAGCATTTCGGCCCCGGTCAGATCGACAAGATTGATACCTTCCCCGATGATGAGAATATCATGGATTCCCTGTTTTTCGGTGATCTCGTAAATTTTGTTCTGAACGGTATTCACAGAGCCGAAATAGATCGACATATCGACGCGTATAATTTTCAGGTGCGGGCATTCAGGCAGCGGTTTTGTTCTTGTGTCGGTCAGGATGTGCTTGTTGTAGCGTCGGTCAAAATCGGGCGCGAGGGGTATGATCTCGGGATTGGATGTGCGCGCGAGGAACAGCACCAGCGACAACAAAACCCCCAGATAGATGGCAAATTCCAGTTCAAGGAACAGGGTAGCGAAAAAGGTGGTGAGCAGCACGGCTGTTTCTGCCGGGCTTGATTCAAGGATATGCTTTATCTGGCCAAAATCAATGAGGTTCCAGGCGACCAGCAAAATGACACCACCCATAGCGGCCACCGGCAGATAGGCGGACAGGGGAGCGACCAGCAATATGATCACCATCAGGATAAGGGCGGCAAATATGGCCGACATGGGAGTCACCGCGCCCGAGGAATAGTTGATCCCGGAACGGGTAAAGGAGCCGGACCCGGCATAGGATGAAAAGAAGCTGCCAATCATGTTGGAGAGGCCCTGACCAATAAATTCCTGATTGCCATCTATGCGCTGATGGGATTTCGAGGCAATCGAACGGCTGATGGAGACGGCTTCGATCAGTCCCAGAAGCGAAACGGCAAAGGCATCGGGTGCCAGTTCGCGAATGGTTGCCAGAGACAGGTCGGGTGCCGATAAAGGTGGCAGATGCGAGGGAATTCTGGCTACAAAATCAATACCATGTGTGGTCCCCCCAAGCAGTGCGGCAAACAGGCTGCCTATGATCAGCGACAGCAGCAGATGGGGGGCCTTTGGGGAAAAACGGCGAATGACAAGAGCGCTGGTGAAGGTCGCGATGGCGGTCATGAATATGTAACCGTTAATATTGTCGGCCTTGTGCCAGATCTCGACCCAGGTGTGAAGAAAGGATTCGCCCTTGGCCAGATGCAGACCAAATATGTTTTTCATTTGCGAGGTGGCAATGAGAATGGCGGCACCCGCGGTAAAACCGATAACGACAGTATGGGAGACGAAATTGACCAGTACACCCATATGGGCGATGCCAAGAATGAACTGATAGAGACCGGCAAGAAAGGTGATCGACAGGGCCAGGGTGATGAATTCGGGCGAGAAAGGTTCCGCATGGCGACTGACAGCCGAAAAGATAACGATGGAAATCGCCGTTGTCGGTCCGGAAATCAGGTGCATGCTTGAGCCGAACAGGGCCGCAATGATGGGGGTGATCATCGCGGTATAAAGACCGTATTCGGGCGGCAGGCCGGCAATCAGCGCAAAGGCAACCCCCTGGGGCAGAACAATCACAGCCCCGGTGAGGCCGGCGAAAAAATCGGCCTTCAGTGTGTCTCTGGTGATCAGTCTGGACCAGACCAGAAAGGGAAAGATTTTTTCCAGCGTCAGGTTTCTGGCGATCATGCGCAGACCGGCTGTATAGGTTTGGCGTATATCCACTCGTGAAGCTTTCCTGAAACAGGGGAACCGAAATGTTACAGTCTGTTCGGGTGATCGTTCGGACCAGGTCGCCCGGGAAAGGGGTTTTCCGGTCCAGAACCGTTCTGTTGTAATTTTCCCGGATAACCCCCTGCAAAGACTGTTTTGGTTCATTGTACGAACAGGCAGGGACACTCTATCAAAAAAAACAGCTTTTAACAGATATATTGCGGGTCGAATACCCGGCGACAAATCGTCACCTTTTGAAAAGGCGCGGCGGGTCAGGTTGCAGGAAAACGAAAAGTCTGATCGGGGCGGAGAAAGCGCTGCAAGAAAAAAATATGGCCGTATTGGGCTGAAAATGGTGTGATACCAAACAACATAAAGATTGACCCGTTTCATGGGATCGTAGCGGCTCATATGGCTGGTAGATGACGCGCAGCTCGATACCGTCGTATCTTGCAAGCGGCATATGCCAGTCAGATGGGCCGCTACGCCCCACCCGAAGGGCCGGGCGCTTTTTGCCTGCTGCAACGAATGGCTCGGCTAATGGTACCCGTACCATGTCGCCTCGCCCTTCATCACAGCAGGCAAAAATCGTTCCGGTGAAATGGGTCAATATTTATGTTGTCTGGTATGAGGACCCTGGCGATCTAAAAAAGTTATTTAAAAACAGTTATTTGTATTTTTTGTGTTTGGTCCCTCCTTCTTTCTGCATATGGATTTGCGGGTTTTGCGCAATGACGGTCTGAAACATTGTTGGTCAGGCAATGGTTTGAACAGCATGTGCGCGAGTAAAAACAATGTCGCCGCAACCAGGGCCCGCGTGAATGGCGAGGTTGAAGCTGCTGATGCCGTCAGGAGCCGGTAAACGGAAGTGAACTGTTTCCTGACTATCCGAAAACACACCGGCGCGGTATTTCCGGACCAGCCGTCCGCTGTCATCATAGAGCAATACAAACAGGCTGAGCAGGCTGTTGTTTTGTTGCGGAAGGGCTTCCACCATCCCCTGTATCGCTTGACCGGATGCGGGTATTTTCAACGGTTCCGGCGGCGGAACCGTTGAGGGCCGTTGTGTTACTGGCGGTTTGTCGGCCCTGTGCCATGTGCCACCGGCGAGCAGGATATGGCAGGGCCTGTCGGGCGAGAGTGGCGTGGCGATGAACTGTTCGCCCCTTTTTGACAGCTTGCAGCCCCAGGACGGGATTTTGCGCCCGGCAAGTTTCGACAGGTCGGGAAGTGATACAGGGGCGGGCGGGTAGTCACTCCGGCCAGGCCTGTCTTTTTGCCCGCGGGCCCTTGCCATCAACTGCCCGGGGGGGAGCATGGCCCGGCGTTGTTCTTTTAGTGCGAGCAGTTGAAAGTGTTTGATCAGGAAGTGAGTTGCCGGTTGTCCGGTCTGCCACAACAGGGCGAGATTAAAGGAAGCGGCATCACGCACGGGACGAAAATACATGCTGAACCGACTGGCGCCCGGCGCAAGACCGGCGATCTGACGAGAGGCAAGCTGCCTGCCATGTTCATCGAAAGACAGGCATATGACCCGGAGATTGCCGGTTTCATTCACGAATTGTCCTGACAGATCCAGTGCGTAAACCTGTTGCGCATTATTGCGCCAGCCACCGGTGAGCAGCCTTGCCTGATCGGGAGCGAGAGATGAGAGCAGATCTTCCGGCAGTTCGTTGGCCGGATGCCAAAAGCCCGCGCCGAGCAACAGATGGGCGTTGCGCGATCCCGAGAAATGGATCTCCGGTTGCGCATCAAATGGTTTTGCGGTGCAATGGCGGGCGCTGATGGCACCTGGTATCTGAAGATCGGCAAGAGTTGAAAGGCGGGTGAATTGCGGTAACTGATCGTCCCTGTCGCCACAGGCTTTCCGGTTCTGTCCAGGGTTTCCGGCTTCCTGATTTGTGTCCGGTCGGGAGGCGGGGGTGCGAAATACAGTGTCAAAAACGCTCCGTTGCGAGGCGTTCCAGTCTTCAAAGGCCGGGACAGTCCATTTTCTGGTGATGTTTTCCGGTCTGCCAAATAGCGGTGCAGCAAGGCGTGGATAGACAGCGATATCGAGATCGGTCAGAAACCGCTGCAAAAAGTCGAAATCCGAGGTCATTTTCTCAAAGGGCAGAGAGGCGTCGCTCTGGTCCGCGAGGCGGTTGTTGACATCGCGGACATAGTGGCAAATCTGTTCGAACTGGTCCATGTGCGCCCAGCCACCGATCTTTACCGGCGGGTGACGATCATCAAACGGGACTTCATACCAGCCACGTTGCCAAAGGGACCGCACAACCTTTTGCGGCTCGCGGTGCAGGTGAATAAAGTGCGTATTTTCTTCCCGGGGCAACAGATCGAAAAACTGTTCGAGATAGATATTGGCTTCGGCATAGTCTGACGGCTGCTCCTCCGACCAGGCCCTGGCGCTGTTGATGAGGCGTGCGGCTTCATGGCGATTGTCCAGCAGACTGGTAAAACCGGCGCCGGTACGTTTTTCGGCTATCGGCTGGCGATTCTCGAAGCGGTGATTGAGGGTAAATTCATGGCGAGCTTCAACAGATGTGGCTTCGTGGAGAAAACGGGCCAGCCATTTTGAGCCGGATCGCGCCGTCGAGAGAAAATAGTAATGTTGCTGCGGACCGCGCCAGTGTTCCGGATGCATGAGCACAAGGGTGCGTCCGGAGGAAAGGCTTTGCCCGCGAGGGTCGCGTCCATTCAGCCAGCGACCGCCGGAATCGGAAAAATAATCGTCAATATCCAGTCTTGAAGCTTCATAGTCGAGACTGAAATCGGCAAGTTTCAGGGACCAGAACGGAAATTCCCGCCCATCCGGTCTTTGCAGGGTGTGACCTTTGCGGGGATAGGAGATGCAGCGTTGATCCGGTGCGGTTTGTATGCCTTCTGCTCTGACATGGCTTTCGGAGAGGGCCGGATTTTCGGGGCGAAGTTCCTCGAACAGCCAGTAATTGGTAAACTGACCTTCGTAGCAAAGGGGGTCGCCATGAGCGGCAACGCCGCTGATTTTGACACCTGCCTTGCGAAATTGTGCCAGCCATTTCTCCAGTTCCTGGCCGATATCATCGATTTTTCCCCTGTACCAGAGGGTTAGCAGGTTGAGATGCAAGCCGACTTCGTGACCGAAATCCTGCAATTGCAGACATTTGTCGAAAAGACGGGGATCATCCATATAGGCGGCGTCGTGGAGAATGTAATAGGAAGCGCGACAACCGGCCCGCTGCTCGTGAAAGGCGAATTCAAGTGCCGTATCCAGATTGTGATCAACATCATGGCGCAGCGCCAGCATGTTTTCACGGTGTGGCGAAGCATTCAGGTCACGGACGCAACAAGTGTTGCCAAAATGCGTCAGACAGCGTCGGTAGTCCTGAGAAATCGCCATGTGCGGGTTCCACCAGCCAAAAAGGATCTAGGTCATAAACTCATAAACAGGGTCGAGAATGGTGCCAAAAGCGCTGCAATCCGCGGCCAAAATGATCTTGCTCG
>JALXEI010000233.1 GCA_027069645.1 Hyphomicrobiales bacterium | reverse complement strand
AGGGCGATTCGGCGGGCGGCTCGGCCAAGCAGGCGCGCAACCGAAAGAACCAGGCCATTTTGCCCCTGCGCGGTAAAATCCTCAATGTCGCCAACGCCTCAAGCGCCAAAATCTCCGCCAACCAGCTTTTGAGTGACCTGACGCTGGCGCTGGGCTGCGGGGTCGGCAGTTCCTATGACGAAAAGGATTTGCGTTACGAGCGCATCATCATCATGACCGATGCTGACGTTGACGGGGCGCATATCGCCTCGCTGCTCATCACCTTCTTTTATCGGCAAATGCCAAAGCTCATTGATCAGGGCCATCTGTTCGTCGCCGTGCCACCGCTCTACCGCATCACCCAGGGCAGCAAAACGCTTTATGCCCGCGATGACGCGCACAAGGACGAGCTGCTGGCGACCGAGTTCAAAGGCAAGGGCAAAATCGACATTGGCCGCTTCAAGGGCCTTGGCGAAATGATGGCCAGCCAGCTCAAGGAAACCACCATGCTGCCGGGCAAACGCACATTGCTGCAAGTGCAGGTCGATGAAGAGGAACGCGAGGAAACCTCTGAAACCGTGCAGCAACTGATGGGCAACAAACCCGAAGCACGGTTCCGGTTTATTCAGGCCAACGCCGAATTTGCCGACGCGGAGTCGCTGGATATTTGACGCGGTGTTTCGGGACGCAGAGCGTCCCCGCACCCATTCCCAGGCAGAGCCCGGGAACGATGCATAACGCAAAGACTGAAGAAATTGATATTGATGGACTTAGAACAAATCCAGCACGTGCGTGAGCTTTGTCTTAAATTCAGACTTGCTATGGAATGTTTAGATCTCTCACATCAGCTAATATCACTACAAGATTTTCCAAACGGCTCGTGTGGTGATGCTTCTCTTCTTCTTTCAAAATACCTCCAGGACCACGGCTTTAAAAGTTTAACTTTTATACGTGCAAAACGAAACGATTCTTCACACGCTTGGTTGCAATATGAAGATTTAGTTATCGACATTACCGGAGATCAGTTCCACGATATGCCACAAAAGGTTTTTGTTGAGAAAAAATCAAAATGGCACAACACATTTTTAGTTGAAGAAGCATTCGATGCTGGTATCGACATATACGATGAACGAGCAAACGGATTGTTGGGTGGTGCCTATGCAATAATTCTAGACAACATCGATTGATTTCATCTCGTTCCCGGGCTCTGCCCGGGAATGTGTGCAGGGACGCTCTGCGTCCCGGAGGGGCCGGACAATAAGGAGCAAATCAAAATGGGCCGCAGCCGCTACAGGCAAGACCGCCCGTTATGCAAAAAAACACAGGGATATATGGCCATCGGGGTGCCTTGCTGGTAAACTGTTTTCGTTTACATAACGAAACCGGTCAGCGGGGCTTTTGTTGAATCGGGAGACTGTTTTATGCGTTTGAAATCTGCAACAGGCTGTTTCACTGTTTTATTATGGCTGGTTTCCGGCCTCGCCGCACCGGCTCATGCAAAGCAGGCTTATTGCCTGATCAAATCCGACGGAGAGATACAATATAAGGGAACATGTCAGTTTTCAGCCGAACGGAACGGCTCCTTTTACCTGTCCGCCGGAAAATCGGGAAAATTCATCCCCGGTATCTCGATCATATCCGTAACCATAATATCGCGCGGAACAGCCGATGTCCGCGGGCTGACCGCCGGGGGCATCAATTCACGCTATGGAACCGCGAGACGATCCCGCAGGGACGGTGCCTGCTGGGTCGGAACCGACTTCAGGATCTGCGCCTGGTAACGGCAGCCTCGGTTCGAATTGAGAAAACGACAGGATAACAGATGGACGAAAACGAACAGCGTGAATTGCAGCGCAAACACAGGGAAGAGACCAGCGCCATGATGCGTCGTGTGCTGGTGCTCGGCGGGATCAAGCTGGCTTTGCTGTCGGTGATTTCCGCCGGTTTTGTTTACTGGTATATGTATTGATGATCAACCTGCCCGCCTTTTCCATTGGCCGCCTGCCGCGGATCGAATTCGGGGCCGGTGTCCTTGCCCGGGTCCCGGAACTGGTCGCCGGTTTTGGTTCTCATGCGCTGGTGCTGACCGGCCACAAAAGCTTTGTGGACACCAAAGCCTGGAGCAACCTTCAAAAGGCTTTCAGGCAACACGGTCTGGCCTTCACCCATATGCAACGTGAAGCGGGTGAACCCTCCCCCGAACAGGTAGATGAAAAGGTTGCAACGCTTTCAGACGAAAAGATTGATGTGGTGATCGGTATTGGCGGCGGCTCGGTGCTGGATGAGGCCAAGGCCATTGCCGGGCTGCTGATCCCGCAAAACAGCGTCATGGATCATCTGGAGGGCGTGGGGCCGGAACACCCCTACAAGGGCCCGGCCACACCGTTTATTGCCGTACCGACAACCGCTGGGACAGGCTCGGAAGCGACCCGAAACGCGGTGTTGTCGAGACAGGGCCAGGAGGGCTTCAAGAAGAGCTTTCGCGATGATGCGCTGGTCGCCCGATGGGCCGTTGTCGACCCGGACCTGCTCGCCACCTGCCCGCCCGAAGTGATCGCCGGTAATGGCATGGATGCCTTTACGCAATTGCTCGAAAGCCTTGTTTCAACACGCGCCAACCCGATGACCGATGCCATTGCCATGCGTGGCCTGATGGCCGTTCGCGACGGGCTCTCCTATCTTTACGAAAGCAGGGGCGAGGATGCGGCAGCACGCTACAATATGGCGCTGGCCTCGCTTTTATCCGGTATCACCCTGGCGCAGACCGGGCTTGGTTCCGTACACGGGCTGGCCTCGCCGCTCGGGGCCTTTTTTCCCATCCCGCACGGCATTTGCTGCGGCCTGCTGGTGGGCGCGGCGACAAAAGTCAATATCGCCGCTCTTAATGAGCGCGCCCCCGACAGCCCTGCCCTTGTCAAATATGCCGAAACCGGGCAGTTGCTGCTTGATGATCCGCGCCTTGACAAATATGCCGCCCTGATCGCGCTCGGCGAGGTCATCGACGACTGGACCAAAGGGCTGCAACTGCCGCGCCTCTCCGCCTTTGGCGTCACACGGCAGGACTATCCGCGCATCATTGAAAATATCAGCCCCTCAAGCATGAAAACCAATCCGCTGGTGCTCAATGAAGACGAGATCACCCACATCCTTGATCACTGCCTGTGATGCCGACAAGTAAAAACTGACCCACATGTGTTGTGCCCGCAGGCCGTTCCGCTTCCCGGACAAGCGATAGCGCCGATCCGGGATCCAGGGCGCCAAACAGGGTGTACGTTGAGAAAATGAGCAAAAACAAAAGCATATCATTTGTGTCCCTGGACCCCGGCTCAAGGCCGGGGAGCAGGGTGGTTTACAAACCTGACAAAATATACAGGTCTTTCTTTTTGCATTTCGTGGATCAGAACTTGCCCAGAATATTGATCATCCAGCCCTTGTGATTATAGTCAAGATCGGTGAGATCGTCCGAGAAGTCGGCAAAGTTGTAACCGGCCCCGATCTTCACATTGTCATTGATATGATAATAGGCCGCAGCAAGAGCACCATATTTGCGGTCTTTCGCCTCTTTCAGATCGAGAACGCGCCCTTCCAGCACCAGATCCCAGTCATGCACAATATGCAGATCGAGACGGGCAATACCGAGCTGTGCCGTACTGTCAAACCAGCTGCCGCCAATACGATTATCCTTCAATGATCCGACCCGCAGGGCATATTTGCCGCCAACGGTCAGCATCGGCAGAAGATCATAGCTGGCATCAATGGCCAGCACATGCGAACGCTGGGCATAGTCGGCAAGGGTCCCGTTATCGGTAAGCTGACCGGCCGTTGGCAGATCCATAAAAAAGGTATATTTGAACAGCGCATTGAAACGGTCATTGTCCACCGGACGCCAGGCGAAAGCCGCCACGCCCTCAACATAGTTGGCATCATAGAAGGCCCCTTGCGAGGCATCCGACCAGGAACCGTTGAAGCGCGTCAGCAAACGCAGATCGCGGCTGAGATCGGCGGTGACCACATTGCGCGTCAGCAGGGTTTTGCGGGTACCGTTGCTGCCCTTTTCATAGCGCCCTTCGAGATTGCTGACATATTTAAACCCGGTGCGCGAATAGCCAAGCGTCACGCCGCCCGCCTTGCGGTCCAGATCGCCCAGAACGGGATCGGAAAGATCGCCGAATTCAGCGTTGAAGCCGAAATTCCAGTGATCATAAAAGGCATAATCGAGACCAAAAGCGGTGGCCAGCCCGGTTGGACCATTGCCGTGATAATAGCGTTCCTCGGCAAATACTGACAGATTGTCGGTAAAGCGGGTACGCCCGCCGGTTGTCAGGACGCCATAGCGGCCATTGACATCGCCTTCCGTGCGGTCGGTATCAAGGCGGTAGTTGAGATAGAGCGTGGTGTTGTCATCCACCTTGTATTCGACACCGGCCAGAGCCCCGAAGCCCCCTGTTCCGCCAGAGGCTTCGCCCTTGGCCCGGATGCGTTCGGTCAGTTGCACTTCACCGCCAGCCCCGCCGCGATGATTGGCGCGACGCGTGCTGTGTTTCGAGACCGTCCCCTGCCCGAAGCCATAGATCATCCACGGCGCCACGCCCTCAATGACCTCGGGACGATATTCCGCTCTGACCGCCAGATCGACACGATGCCCATAACCCTCCTTGCCGGCTGTTGCACCGTGATGCAGATCGCGCCTGTCCGCCCGCACACCGCCCGACAGGGTCCAGTGCGTCCCAAGCTTGCGATCAACACTCACCTCTATGGCTTCCAGTGTTTCTGTTGCACCGCGCCTGTGACTGCCTTTGGCGCGAATATTCGAGCGTTTTTCATGGTCGAGCGGGGCGATCAGCGTTACACCGGCCTCGACCGCTTCATCCGTGCTGCCGGTCAGATGACCGGGCGAGGAAAAGCCCTTTTGCTTTTGCTGCCAGTAGCCATGCAGCCGCCCTTCATAGCCGGGAAAGAGTTCGGCAAAATCGGCAGCGGCCTCGATGCGTCCGGCATTGGCGATCTGCCCGCCGGCCCGTTGCGCAAGGAAGGTATAGCCGCCATCCTGCGACAGGTTGGAACCGGTGCCAACACCTTTCGAACGGGCCCATTCTCCCTTGATATAAGTGCCCGGCATATAGCGCAGCGTGGCATCGACACCGCCCGCCTTCTGGCCATTGACGCTGCCATCCTGGCGATAGCCGCTGGCGCCGATCTGCACATGATCATTGACCCAGGCACTGGCCCGCCCCCCGGCGCTGAGATCGCTGGTGCGCGTCAGCCCCGGTGTATATTCATACGTCACAATGACATATTGACGATGCCCGGACAGAGAACCGGTGCGAATCAGGTTCTGGTCATCCGAGGTTGACGGCAGCGGCACGGTGAGGGTCAGCCGCCCTTGCAGATAGTTCATGTCATAGTCGGTTTCGGCCTTCAGCGGCGTTGTTTTCAGCACAAGACCGGTATCCCTGTCGCGCACCTCGATCCACACGCGCTCGGAGCCTTGCGTGATGTCCTGACGACGCAGATAGTAGAGCGAACCACCGGTGCCGCGAAATTCGTCGCGTGCCCCGACAGAACCAGGCTCGGCTGCAAACAGATCGACCCGGGCACGCTTTTCGCCCCATTTCGTTGTCTGTTCGGATACCCATTTCAGCTTGCCACCATAAAGACCGCGACGGAACTGCATGAAATCCGTCCCGTTGATGGTCGTGTGGAAATTGCCCCACATGACATGACTGTCACCCTTTTCGAGGCGCACATAGAACTTGCCCTGCGTCGGCGCATCCTCCTTCAGCGTACTGTCATCGCCATAGACCGGATAATATTTTTCCGGGTCAAGACGGCGTAGCAGATAGCGTGGATCCTTGCTGGTGAAATTCGAGAACAGATCCCTGACCGGTTGTTCTCTCGTATCGGCGGCCGCGGTCAGCAGTACATCACCGCGAATCTTGCCCTTGAGATAAAAGGCCAGACGACCATTGGCATAGACCCTGTTTTTAAACTCATCTTTGGCATCCGCGCGAACAATTTTCACGTCACCTTTTGAGCTGTTGCGCCCGATGGTGAGATCGGCCAGCCCGACATAGAACCAGTCCTGGTCGGGAATGGTCAGGGAGCGGGTGAATTCGGCCACATCTCCCTTGCCATCGCGCACCGAGACCACAATATCGTGCGGACCGGACGGCAAAATCTGGCGAAAGGCAAATGTGCCCCTGAGGTCAACCGGCACTTCATAATCCAGCACCCGGACCACCTGATCGGGACGAATATTGCGGCCATCAACCGTCACCATGCCACCTGCTACATGAATATTTTCAATGGCAATATTGTTCTTGCCATAGACCATAAACGGATTCCAGCGGCTGTCCTTGCGGACCATATCGAGTGCCAGTTGCCGGGGACGCGTTTCGTCAAAGCGGCCATTGCGGCCATAGACTCGCAACACATAATTGAGGGATTTCTCCTGCAATTTACCCGGTTTCCACGCAGTGGTGCCATAAACAGGAGCCTTCACAACGGCAACCGGTTTTTGCGTGGTGCTGTCGGACGTTTTGAACAGACGGATTTCGGCACGCTCGATAAAGGCCGAATAGTTCGAATAAACCGAAAAGCGCACTTCGCGGCTGTCGCGAACATCGGAAACCGCAGCGTCAATATTCAGGGCCCGCTGCTGTTCACCGGCATCAAAGCGAATGCGTATATCGGCGCGTTCCAGGGCCCTGTCCGTACAACGGGCTGCCCCTTCCTCTCCCGATATGGCACCGGTATCAAGCTGTTCACCGTCAACACTGATAGCAAAAGGAAGAGCGGGCGCGGTCCGTGCCTTGCAACCTCCCCTGACTGTAGAGACATGACTGTTGCCACCATGTGCCTGACGTTCGCTATTGGCAGGCGCACGTTTGGTAATAACCTTTTTGGTCTCGATGGTTTTCCCGTCACGCGCATCGGCAAGCGAGGGAGTGATGACCATAGCGGCCAGCATGAGAGCAGTTGAAAACTGTTTCATTATTTAAAACTCCCCTGGGCTGAAAGATAGGACTCTGTCTCGATAACGAGCACCCTCCTTCTCTTTCGTCTCCACAATCTTCGAACCTGTTTCCGGATAATATTGATGCGGCTGCGCACCTCCCGGCGGTTTTCACCATGTTGCCGGGCATAGGCGATTCGCAGAATGCTCGGGCCACGATCAAGGATTGTCACCAGTCTTGTGACCCCGCTTTGCCAGGCGCGCTTCAACGCGTCACCGCGCGCCGTGAAGGCCTGCCGGTTGATATCGAGACGCACGACACGATGAATGGCGACACCGAAATTGAGCTTGCCGATCTTGCCGCGCGTCAGACGGATCGCACGGGGGTTTTCTGTCGTCAGTCGATAGCCGGACGGCAGGGTCCGCGCGTCGAGTTTCAGGATGAAATTCGAGCCCCGGTCGGGATTGGGGACATCGGCGCAAGCCACATGATAGCGACCATATTTGTCCGTCGTCACCAGCAGACCGCGCACCGTAGCGAGCCGCACATTGGCCATGCCGGGTTCGCCCCGGTCCTGATAGCCGTTGCGGTTCTTGTCGTCGAAAACCTTGCCGATCACACCGGCGCAATCAAATGTCGGATCCGCCGTGACCCGCACCCTTGCCGAGGCAATGTTTGAGGCCAGGGCCTGCACAAAACCGTTCTCTGCCCAGGCGCGATTAACATAGTCACCTTCCGAAACACCGCCACCAACGATCATCAGCAGCTTGACAACCCGCTTCTGATTGGGAGCGAAAGTCAGGCCGGGCCAGGTCAGTTGACGCCCGTTAATAGTTGGCTCGACGCGAACGCCATCCAGCGTTGCCGACCCGCGCCTGTATTTGAAGCCCGGCGGGATCTGGTCCTCGATCTCCATATTGGGCAGACTGGCTGCCAGATTGTTGCTGACAGTAATGGTATAGGGTACCAGATTGCCAATCGACACATTGACCTTTGGTGTCGTTTTGGAAACCGTAAAGGCGCCTTCTGTTACCGGATCGACAGGAATATGATTGTTGACGATATTCGCCGAGGGCAATCCCGGATCAATATCAAAATCGAAATAATACTGGGTTGTCGATGCGCCGCCGGCCAGTCCGGCAGATGTTGTCGGACAACTGGCAGGATTATGCGTTCCCGCGCTCAATGGCGGGGCCGTATCGGCATTTTGTACCAGCGCCGGATCGGGATTCTGACTAACCGTCAACCTGTTTGAACACACCGGAATGATGGCAGAAGGCTGCGGAATATAACCGGCAGGCTGCCCGACAGAAAGATGATAGTCACAATGGGGCGCTCCCGCAAACAGCAGGAACTGATAATAGCCGTCGGCCCCGGTGATCTGGCTGGCATTGGCCGCGCCGCCCACCAGATGGCTGGCTGGATCAAAGGCGCCGCCCTGACAGTTCCTGGCACTGATCGTCACCGTTGCCCCGGCAACGGGTTGCCGCGTCAGACTGTCATAAACCACGCCGGAAGGATCAAGCGGCAGGTCCTGATCGACAATGTTCTGACCGGCGGCCACGACAATCGAGCCGATACCGCAAGCTGTTGAAGTCCCGGTATTGTCTCCGCTTTGCGTTCCGGCGAAAAGCACGCCGCCATTGGGAGAGCGGAACTGGATGTCATAGGTGCCCGGCGAAACGCCCTCGAAAAGATAGGCGCCATCGGCCCCTGTGGTCTGCGTTGCCACCACAGACGGCACTTCCGAACAGTCCGACGGATTATTGCGATGCAACAGCTCCACCGTCCAGCCTGCCTGCGGCTGATTGTCATTATTGGCGCGGTCATGATTTCCGTCATGCCATACATGCCCGGCAATGGTTGCCGGATTGCTCAGCACTTCGCCGAAATCATAACCGGTGCCGCCTTGCCCGGCAGCCACCGGAATGGCCGACAGATTGTCATTGCCCAATGTGCCCCCGAGTGAACCGACCTGGTCCTGGCCATCCGTCGTATTGGCTGGCTGCGCTTCGGTGATCGCACAATGGGGCGCAGCGGTGGCGGGGATGTCCGCAAAGATATAGTTGCCACCGGCATCTGTCGTGGCTGTTACCGGCCCAAAGGCGTTATTGTTGATATCGGTGCAATTGAGCGTCAGTGTCGCACCGGGAATGCCCGATTCAGTACCATCCTGCTGACCATTATTGTTGAGGTCGGTGTAAACCGTTCCGGCCAGAGAACCGCCCAGTTCACCAAAGTCATTGTTGACAGACTGATCCGTCCCCGCCAGCACAATTGCCGATATGACGTCGTTCACTGCTGTACTGCCGCCAGCCGAACCGGCGCTGTCCTTGCCATCTTTCCAGGCAGCAGGCTGGTTTTCGCTCACCGTATAGCCATTGGCGTCGGAAGGGCGCAAACCTGCAAACCGATAGAAACCATTGGCATCTGTCGTCGTTGTTCTGTTGACGCTGGCCCCGGTGTCATCCTTGCCGGTGAGGGTCAGTGTGACGCCTGTAATCGGCACTTCGCCATTGTCAAACACGCCATTGTCATTGCGGTCCACATAGACATGACCGGACAGGGTCGGGCTGCGCTCGGCGAAAATATAGCCGGTGGCATTATCGCCGGAGGCCAGCACAATACCGCTGATCTCGTCATTGACGGCAATATTGCCGCCATTGCTTCCGGCTGTTTCAAGACTGTCCTGATAGCCGGAGGGCTGCGTTTCATTGAGTGTGCAGCCCGTGCCATTGGTGGGCAGCAAATCGGTAAAGCTGAACGTACCATCGGGCTGCGTCTGCGTTGTCAGATTGACATCACGGTCACGATAATCCTTGCAGCTCAGCGCCACATCAACGCCGCCAATGCCCGGTTCGCCATTGTCCTGCACATGGCTGTCATCAATATCGTTATAAACCACACCGGCAATCTGCGCGGGTTCGAGTTCGCCGAAATTGTAGGACACGGCAACATCATTGGCCGCCAGCACGATGCCGGAAATAACATTGCCGTAACTGGCCGAAGCATTGCCATTGTCCGGCGTACCATTGGTTGATGCGCCATTCCCTGCCGCCGCCTTGCCAGGTATTTTACAGGCATGGCCGGTCAGTTGCGTTTGCGTCAGGCTGTAGGTTCCCGGATCGAGATCGGGGAAGCTGTAATTGCCGTTGGCATCCGTGACTTTTGTGGCATTGACCGCATTGCCTGTTCCGGTCTCCGTACCGGTCAAAGTGATCGTGACCCCGGCGATACGGCGGTTTTCCGCGCCGTCAATCACACCGTTATTGTTGTCGTCACACCAGACGGTGCCGGAAATGCCGGTCGGCGGTACTTCACCAAACTCATGGGTTTGCAGATAGGTATCCGCAGGAAGGGAGATTGGCCCCATGACATCGCTGTTGGCCCCGCCATTGCCGGAATTGGCAATCACCGTACCTTCATTGTTTTCCTGACCATCATTGAACCCGGCAGGCTGCACCGTCTCGGTGAGCGTATAGCCGCCACCATTGCCGGTTGTCGAAGGCGACAGATTGTCAAAGCTGCATGTACCATCTCGTGCCGTGTTTTGTGTCAGATTGACAGCGTTGCCATAGTCATCCGTACCGGTCAGCGTCATGGTCACGCCGCCGATGCCGATTTCGCCATTTCCCTTGACGCCGTCATTATTGTTGTCCTGGTAGACAACACAGGAAATGCGCGACTTGAGCACCCTGACCGAACCACTCTTGCTGTTGTTGGCCAGTGTGGTTTCGTTTCGCGTCGTGGCCGCTGTTGCCGTATTGGTCAGACTGCCTGCGACCGGGAAGCTGTTGATCTGAACCGGAACCGTCACCGTCAGACCGGCTGCATTGACAAGATCACCAAAGTTGCAGGTAAAACTGCCATCACCGGCGACACCCGTACAGGTGCCAGTGCTTGAGGCCGGTGTCGCCGTCAGCACCATGCCCGCGGGCAGCGTATCGGCCAGCGTAGAGGCCGTGGCAATCGCCGGACCGTTGTTCTGCACAGTGATGGTATAGTTGAAAGGCTGGCGCAAAGAGACCGTCGCAAGCGAGGGCACCTTGCTGACCACTTCCAGATCGGCAGACAGTTCGCCAAAATCATAGTGAACCTTGTCTTCCCCGACTGCCAGAGCAATGGCGGTGATGGCATCGCTGGCATGGGAACCTCCCACAACCGATGCCCCCCCGGCATTTTCCTGACCGTCCTGATAACCGGCGGGCTGGGCTGTTTCGGTAACCGTATAGCCATTGCCGTCTGCCGGAGAAAGATTGGTGAAGACATACTGGCCATTACCATCCGTCGTACCGCTCAGATTGACCCCGTTGCCATAGGCATCCGTACCGGTCAGCGTCACCGTGACGCCTGGCAGGGGCGTTTCTCCCGCCTGCCATGTGCCATCATCATTACCGTCCACATAGACATAGCCGCCAAGAGAGGAACGCTCCACCTGAGCCTGGGCGGTACTGCAACTGTTGTTACTGTTATCGGTATCCACCTCGTTGGTCGAAACACTGGCAGCGGTCGTCCAGGTGCCGCCAGCCGGATATGTGACAAAGCGTACCGGCACGGTCACCGTCTCGCTTGCCCCGTTGGCAAGGGTTCCCAGCGCACAACTGAAGCTTGTGCCTCCGGCAGCACCGGTACAGCTGCCGCCTCCTGTCACTGCTGGCTGACCCGTCAATTGCATCCCGTTTGGCAAGGTCTGCGAGAAACCGGTTGTGTCACTGTTACCGGGTCCATTATTGCTCACCGTATAGGTCAGATTATAGGGCTGGCGAATACTGACACTGGCCGGGGGCGCATTACAGGAGACAGCAACATCCGTGCGGATGCGCACAGTTGTCTGCTCGACCGCATTGTCATTGGCTGGCACCGTGTCGTTTTCATTGACGGCAATCACAACGCTTTTGTGGAAAGTTTCACCACCGCCAACGGGTGCATCCTGGACTTCATAGACGAGATAGCGCGTATAGCTGTCACCGGCGGCCATTTCGCCCTGATCCGTTGCGCCCTTTTTGACAATACAATTGACACTGGCGCTATTGGGACCGGTGGCCACGGTACCCTGACCGATACAGATCTGCCCCGGATCCCCCTGTTGGCAATTGCCGGTCTGGTCCGCTGTGTCGCAGACAAACATCAGACGATGCGTGCCAGGAGGCGTAAAACTGTCGGTGAAATTGACACCGGTGGCGTAGGAAGGCCCGCGATTGGTCACCCTGATCCGGTAAATGATATGATTAACGGCACCAGGAGCCGGATCAAAGCCGACCGGATCAACCAGGTCGATCTGGGTTACATCCAGATCGATTTCAGCCGGAACAATATCAAGCGTTGCTCCGCCCGCATTGTTGGTCAGATCGCTTTCCTGCGTCGTTGTGGCCACGCTTGTGCTGTTGGTGATCTGCCAGGGGTTGGGAGTCGGATCCTGATGGTTGGGTCGCAGCACCACTGTCACCGTCTGCTGCTCGCCCGAAGCCATGTTGCCGATGGCACAATCAAGGGTTTGCGTTCCCGTATTGAAAGCCTGGCAACTCCCCTTGCTGGGCGTTGCGGAAATAAAGGTATAGGGCTTGTCACCAAACACGCTTTGCAGGGTCACTGCATCCGCCGTTGAAGGCCCGTAATTGCGAAAGGTCAGAACATAGCTGGCCTCGACTCCGGCCTTGACCGGGTTGGGCGCCCAGCTTGCCCCGACCAGACGCAGGTCGGTCTGCGCATCAATGGTGACATCGACACTGGCCGAGTTGTTGCTGCGATCCTGATCACCAATGGTCCGTGAATAGGCCGATGCGGTATTGGCGATCACCCCCTGTTTCAAGGGACGATCCAGCGTAATGGTAACGGGAACTGTCGCACCGTTGGCAATATCCCCCATATCGCAGGTGACATATTGATTGCTGATGGAGCAGGCTGTGTTGCCTGCCCCCCAGGTTGCTGTGACCGTGGTGGCCGGACGTGTCTGGCCATTATAGGTGACCGCCGGAACCCAGGCATTGAGCGTATCCCTGAATATAACCGAACCGGCCGTATCGGGACCATTATTGGTAACGTTCATGGTATAGGTGATGCTGTTGGCATTGTTGGCCAGCACTGCCGGAGCAACACTTTTCGCGACCACCAAATCCGCATGAGCCGAAGTTGAGGATGCCCCTTTTGAAGCACAGTTGTTGCTGGCCACAGGATCACCTTCCGGCGGCCCCTGCCCGGCATCATCGCTGGTGCAGGCCTGTGCTGTCAGCGTTGCATTGGCATTGGCCGTGGAGACAACAGAAAGGAGGGAGGCCGAAGCATTCACTGCCAGAGAGGCGCTACCACTCCATTCAAAGGTCAAAACCTGACCATTCTGCGAAAGCAGGGACCAGCCCGTGCCCGAAAAACTCTGATAGGTTTCGTTAGCATCCAGGGTCAATTGCAGGCGCACCGGCCCCCCGGCTCCGTTGGCCGTTGTGGCAACACGCGGACCATTATTTTTAACCCGGATCGTCGTTGTCAGATTTTGACCTGTTGCAACCGGGCTGGGCGAGCGGTAAATACTCGCGATGGCGAGATCGGCCCCGTCACGTTGCAGGGCAAAGCTTACCGAGCCCGTATCATTGGCAGCCACGGCGTCACTGGTATCCGAAGAAATGTGCGCCGAATTGATGACCGTCTGGCCAGCTTCGGCGATCAGGTTATTGGCCGGGGCATCAACCGTGATCACCACATCGGACGAACCGACCGCAAGGTCTG
The DNA here is from genome assembly GCA_027069645.1 of Hyphomicrobiales bacterium. Classification (GTDB taxonomy): domain Bacteria; phylum Pseudomonadota; class Alphaproteobacteria; order Rhizobiales; family JAKIUO01; genus JAKIUO01. Next base: position 599 of record JALXEI010000233.1, on the reverse strand, counting down.
GCTTCGTACAGGTCACCACCTGCCCTGCTGCGTTGCAGGTCCAGCCTGTACCTTGCGCACCGACATAGGAGAAATTGGCGGGCAGCGTATCGGTCAGAACCAGATTTTGTGCGGTAATCGGACCGTTATTGGTGACGGTAATGGTAAAATTGGGTTGCGAACCGCCATACATGGGGTTCTGGCTGACCGCTTTGGTCACGGAAAGGTCGGTACCCGGTTGCACTTGCAGGTCAAAGGTCGCTGTATCGTTGGAACCGTCTACATCGGGCGTCACCAGCGAAATGACACTGCCTGACGCAGTATAGGTGCCATTGCCCGACCCGCCTGTAATCACGCCGTTGATGGTAAAGGTGACAACACCGCCCGCGGCTGCCAGATCGGCGTTGCGCGTACAGGTGACAACCGCCCCCGCTGCCGAACAGCTCCAGCCATTACCGCCGCTGCCATTGGCAACATAGTCGATGCCGGGCGGCAGGTTGAACACAACCTTTTCACCCTGGGCAATATTCAATCCCTGATTGGTGACCGTCAGCGTGTAGGCGACATTGCCTCCCGCTGTCGCCGGATCGGGTGCCCCCGCTATGGCCAGCAGAAGATCT
>JALXEI010000232.1 GCA_027069645.1 Hyphomicrobiales bacterium | reverse complement strand
CGGTCTTCCATTTCCCGCACCACCCAGTTCAGCGCCACAACCGCCTTTTTGGGATCGGTGACCACCGGGGTCAGCAGATGGGGAATGCCGTCATAGACCGACAGTTCCAGCATTTTCGGGTCGATCATGATGAATTTGCACTGATCGGGTGTGAGATTGTAGAGCAGCGACAGAATCATCGTATTGATGCCCACCGACTTGCCCGAACCGGTTGTCCCGGCAATCAGCAGATGCGGCATTTTCGCCAGATCGACAATATTCGCCACACCGGAAATATCCTTGCCAAGGACCAGCGGCAGTTTGGCTTTTTTCTCGCTGGTATATATGGTTTCCAGTTGCTCGCGCAGATAGACGATCTCGCGCTTTTCGTTGGGCAATTCGATACCGATGGCGTTGCGCCCCGGAATGACAGCAACGCGGGCAGAAATAGCCCCCATTGTCCGGGCAATATCATCGGACAGACCGATGATCTGCGAGGATTTGACACCGCGGGCCGGTTCAAATTCATACATGGTCACAATGGGACCGGGCTTGACATCGATCACCTCGCCCTTGACCTTGAAATCTTCCAGAACCTGCTCAAGCATGTCGGCACGCTCGCGCAAGGTCTCATCGGAAACATGTTCCCCTGCTGCTGCCGGAGAGGGCTTCAGAAATTCCAGGGGCGGCAGGGCAAAACCGTTCTGATATGAATCGAGCAATGGCAATTGTTCGGAACGAATGACCCTCACCCGTTTCTGCTTTTTGTCCGATTCGGGATTATAGCCATATACCGGCGGCGAAACAGGCGCAGGCACAGACACAGGCGCGGCTGTCGCAACCGGTGCGCTCATTGCCGCAACATTGCTGTTGGCAGGCGCCAGACTGGCGGCAATTTGTGCGTGCTGCTGCTGAACAACATTTTCAACGGGCTGTGACGGAACCGGCACAACACCAGGCTGGATGGGTGCAACCATGCTGCTGACGTGCACCGCTTCGGCTGCCACAGGGGCTGGTGCCGTCGCTTCCTGCGGCGCAATGGCGGGCTGGCAGACGACCGGCTCAATCCGCCCCATATGATCAACATGACCCACAACAGGAACACGCACCTGGGCCAACTCGCCGTTATTTTCCGCTGAACCGGGTTCGGCGATATATTCAATCACCTCTTCATCATAGGAAGGTTTGGCCTTTTTTACTGCGGGCTGAAGCAGAACGCGGTAATTTGAAATTTTAATGCCACAAGCAGCCGAAAAACCCCAGAAACTCAAAACCGGCAGAAGGATACCGGCCAGCGGTTTGGTAATGGCACTGTTGAGACCGGCAAAAGAACCGGCGATCAGGGCAGATTGCAATACATGATCGCCGACCAGACCGCCATGTCCAACCGGCAGAGGCCAGCCGCTTGCCACCGACAGGCTGGCGAGTGCACCGGCCAGCATGGCCAGCGACAGGGGCCACAACAAAAGACGTTCGAAAACCCGGTTGGGTGTGATCAGGGTCAGCAAATGCCAGCCCCAGGCCGCCATCGGCAGAAAAACAAGAATGGAAGCCAGTCCCAGCGTCTGAAACATCAGATCGGCGGCCACCGCTCCGGGATAACCCAGAAGATTGGTGGCCATTTGATCCGTGGCATTGGACAGGCTGGGATCCTGACTGGACCATGTTGCAAGGCACAGCCAGCCGGCAATCGCCGTCATGGTCAGAACCGCGCCGGAAATTCTCGTAAATGCTCGTTTTGCGCCTGAACCGAGACTATCAGGAAACAGACGCGTGTGCTCAATATCCGCTACTAGTGACATTCGACAAAAACCCTCGCTTAAAAAACTGAAACTATACGCTTCAAAGCCTCTCGCGTGGTCTCAAGGTCATGCACAAGAGCGATGCGAACATCATCAAAGGCCGGATTGGCCTCCCTTTGTGCGCCGAGTTCCTCATGGGCGAGATAGGCACCTGGAAGCATTTTGACACCGCATCCTTTCCAAATCCTTTCAACAACCCGTTCACCGCCCCCTAATTCATTCATATTTATCCATAAAAAGAAGCCGCCTGCCGGTTTTTCAAAGAAAATATGCGGTTTCAGCAGGGTTTCGGCCAGTTCCATTTTTTCGTGATATTGCACACGGCTTTCAATCACATGCTGCTCGTTCGCCCACACTTTGGCGCTGGCATGCTGCACGGGCAATGGCAGTTGCGGACACGAAACATTGCGAAAACGGGCATATTTTTCGATAAAATCCGGATCGCCGGAAACAAATCCGGAACGAAGACCCGGCAGATTGGAGCGTTTGGAAAGAGAATTGAAGGCCAGCACATGGGAAAAATCGCCGCTCATCTCGTGCGCTACCTGTAAAATGCCTGGCGGTTTTTCACCGTAATAAATCTCCGAATAGCATTCGTCGGAAAACAGCATGAAGTCATATTGCCGCGCCAGCGCAATAACCTTCTTCAAATAGTCAGTCGATGCCACCGCCCCTTGCGGATTGGAGGGCGAACACAAAAACATGACACTTGTGCGTTCCAGCAACGCCCTGTTTTGCGACAATCTGTCAAGATCCGGCAGAAAACCGCTTTCGCGCGGCGCGTCCAGATAGACCGGCTCCAGCCCGGCAGCCTGCGCTCCGGCAGCATAAACCTGATAAAAGGGATTGGGAATGAGCGCCACGCCTCCCTGCCCGCCCTTTCGCTCCCGCGCCGTGAACACCGCCGAAAACAGGCCTTCACGCGACCCGAGCAAGGGCAGAATCATCCGATCCGGCTCAATGCCCGCAAGCCCGTAGCGCCGCTCAAGCCAGGAAGCAATCGCCTCGCCCAGTTCGGGAATGGCTCGAATGGGGGGATAATTGCCATACAGCGCGTGCTTTTCCGCCAGCACCTCTTTGACAAAATCCGGCAGGGCATGTTTTGGCGCACCTATCGTCAGGTCAATGGCCGGCTCAATGCCGGGCTTCGCGTCCCCGAGCAAAGACCGCAGCCGCGCAAAAGGATTGATGATCTCGGCTTGCCTGTTCATTTTTTTTCACCCATAAGCTGGAGTAACAAATGCGCTCGCCGCGCGGGCAGCTTGTGCAGCTGGCAGTCAAGGGACTCGTCCCTTGACAATCCCGATTTTATCGGGGTTTGGGGACCAGTCCCCGGGACCGTCTGCCAGACCGGCCCGGTTCGGCGAGGTCATTTCCTGCTTATAGATTGTGCGTTAACGAAGGGCAAAACGAAATGGAACGGCACAGGACGGCAAAGGTCAGGGTTGGCAATGTGGTGATTGGTGGCGATGCTCCCGTTCGCGTGCAGTCCATGACCAATACCGATACAGCGGACATCAGGGCAACGGTCGAGCAGATTGCCGCTCTGGCGCGGGCCGGGTCCGAGCTGGTGCGGGTGACGGTGGACCGCGAGGAAGCCGCCGCCGCAGTGCCCCATATCAGGGAACGGCTCGATAAAAAGGGCATTGATGTGCCGATCATTGGCGACTTTCACTATATCGGCCACAAGCTGCTGGCAGATCATCCCGAAACGGCCAAAGCGCTCGACAAGTTCCGCATCAATCCCGGCAATGTCGGCTTTCGCACCAGGCGCGGCAGCCAGTTTGAAAAGATCATCGAGATTGCCCTTGAACATGACAAGCCGGTGCGCATCGGCGTCAACTGGGGATCCCTCGATCAGGAATTGCTCACCGGTCTGATGGATGAAAACGCCAAAGCCCCTGCCCCGCTGGAGACGCAACAGGTCTTGCATGAGGCCCTTGTACAATCGGCTCTCAAAAATGCCGAACGGGCTGAAGAAATGGGTATGGGGCGCGATAAAATCACCATTTCCGCCAAGGTTTCCAAAGTTCAGGACTTGATCGCCGTTTACAAAATGCTGGCCGATCGCTCCTCCTATGCCCTGCATCTGGGCCTCACGGAAGCTGGCATGGGGATCAAGGGCACGGTGGCCTCGACAGCAGGTCTCGCTATCCTTTTGCAACAGGGCATTGGCGACACCATTCGCGTCTCGCTGACCCCTGACCCCGGTGCGCCACGCACCAGAGAAGTGCAGGTCGCTCAGGAAATATTGCAAAGCCTTGATCTGCGCCACTTCACCCCGCAGGTCATTGCCTGCCCCGGCTGTGGTCGCACCACCTCAACCGTTTTTCAGGAACTCGCCAGTGACATCGAAACCCATATCCGCGAACAAATGCCGCTCTGGCGCACACAATATCCCGGCGTTGAACAGCTCGACATCGCCGTCATGGGCTGCATTGTCAACGGGCCGGGCGAAAGCAAGCAGGCTGATATCGGCATCTCCCTGCCCGGCACCGGCGAAACCCCCGCCGCTCCCGTTTTCATCGACGGGCAAAAAGCCATGACATTGCGCGGTGAAGGCATCGCAGACGAGTTCAAGATCGTTTTGG
>JALXEI010000231.1 GCA_027069645.1 Hyphomicrobiales bacterium | reverse complement strand
ATTCAATTTGATCCCACTGATCATCTCGTAGAGCATAACGTCTCATAGGCCAACTCCTTTCAAAGCTGGTTCTCTATGAATCACTTATTTAATGATTTGGGAATCCCTTAAATGATGACACCGCCTAGGGTCAGGAACTATTAATATATGGGATTCCCAACTGGTCTTGTTTGTGATTCACTTCGGGCAGGAGGACTTGCTCATGTCGGATCATTATTGGCTTACAGAAGCACAAATCGAGCGGCTAAAGCCGTACTTTCCACGCGCACACGGGGTGCCTCGGGTGGATGATCGGCGGGTTATCAGTGGCATCATCCATGTCATCAAACGCGGGCTCCAGTGGCGGGATGCCCCCGCCGAATACGACCGCACAAAACCCTTTATACCAGATAGCATAAATATTGATCCATTTCACCGGAGCGATTTTTGCCTGCTGTGACGGAGTGCGAGGCGACGTGGTACGTGTACCATTAGCCGAGCAATTCGTTGCAGCAGGCAAAAAGCGCCCGGCCCTCCGGGTGGGTCGTAGCGGCCCATCTGACTGGCATATGCCGCTTGCAAGATACGAGGTATCGAGCTACGCGTCATCTACCAGCCATATGAGCCGCTACGATCCCATGAAATGGGTCAATATTTATGCTATCTGGTATTACAATCGTTTCAAACGCTGGAGTGAAATGGGGATATTCGACAAAATATTCAAAGAGTTATCGTCAATGGATACGCCCGATCAGCTTCAGATAGACGCAACCCATCTCAAAGCACATCGCACCGCTTGCAGCCTGCTAAAAAAGGGGGCATTCCCCGCTGTATTGGCCGCACAAAAGGGGGGCTGAATAGCAAGCTGCATGCGGTTTGCGACAGCCGGGGCCGTCCGGTGCGCCTGCTCCTGACGGCAGGCCGGATTTCCGACTATGAGGGCGCGCGAACCCTGCTCCCCGACCTGCCCGCCGCCAGGTTCCTGCTGGCTGACAAAGGATACGATGCTGACTGGTTCCGTGATGGATTGATCGGCAAGGGCATTTGCCCCTGCATTCCGCCAAAGAAGAACCGAAAACACGGGGTGAACTTCGATAAAACCATTTACAAACAAAGACATATAGTCGGTAATATGTTCGGCCTTCTGAAAGATTGGCGTCGTATCGCCACCAGATATGACCGCTGCGCCCACACCTTCTTCGCCACAATCTGCCTCGCAGCCACAGTCATTTGGTGGCTGTAATGAGTCCTGACCCTAGGTCATAACGGCGCTTTTTGCTTTTCCTGTGCAAATACACAATCCCTGTCGTTCACATCGTGCAAGCAGGCCATTGCGTGCTTCTCCTGCATGGCTATATTTAACCGGATCGCCGCTGGCGCCGGATCAACCAACGACAGGAAAAACCTCATGGCATTCTTCAAACGTGGCAAAGCCGATCAGTTTATCAATGAAGCCGTGGAACAGGCCCGCAGCGCCTCTGAAGCTTCGCATGCCGGTATGTTCGCCACCATCATTTCGGCTTTTGCCCTGCTGTTTTCCGGCTTCAGCTTTTATGAAACTGTATTGAAATCCGCCGATTTTTCCATCTATGTTGCCCCGCGCATCGCCTATACCGACCCCAACAGCCCGGAAGATCCGCTTGAAATCTTTATTTTGCCCATGACACTGGCCAATGACGGCGCGCGCACCGGGACCGTACTGTCCATTGATCTTCTGATCACCAATCCGCGCACCGGCAAAACAAAGACATTTTACACCGCCCGTCTTGGCAGTTGGGGCACACAGCCCAAAACCCCGTTCATGCCGGTTGCCCTGCAAGGCAGGACCACATGGTCCCGGGCCTTGCAATTCATTCCCCGCGCAGATGAAAAAACCGGTCGTATTCTTGACTATGACCCGGGCAGCTATCGCTTTGAACTTCGCCTCAATACAGTCATGACGGACAACTCGCTCCCCTTCCTGAAAAAGCGCGTTCGCCCGTTGATATTCGAGATGCAGGCCGGGCAGACCGATTATCGCCGCTTTACCGGTACGGGCACCATGCCCCTGTGGTCTAAAGACTATCGCGCCGCGGGTACCGCTCCCCGATAGTACAGAAACCCGATGGAACCGAAGATGAGGGAAAAACGGCCATGAGCAGGGACGAACAACAAAAACACCGGAACAAAATGGTTCGAAAAAAGCAGGTGGTCGATGCCGCTATCGAGCGCGCCGACCGCGACAAGGGATTGCTTGTTGTGCTGACCGGCAATGGCAAGGGCAAATCCTCTTCCGCCTTTGGCATGATGGCGCGCGCCCTTGGTCATGACATGAAAGTAGGCGTTGCGCAATTCATCAAGGGCCGCTCGGATACCGGCGAGGAAAAATTCTTTACAGGTCTCGGGCCTTTTCCGGCCGGTTCACGCCATGAGGGAGAACCGCAGGTCACCTGGCATGTGCTGGGCGAGGGGTTTACGTGGGACACTCAAAATCTCGAAGCCGACCGGCAAAAAGCACAGGAGGGCTGGCGTGAGGTCAAAAAGATGCTGAGCGATAGCTCGTTTGATCTCGTTATTCTTGATGAACTGACCTATCCCGTCAGCTATAAATGGCTTGATGTGGAGGAGGTGCTGGCCGATATTGCCGCCCGCCCCGCCATGCAACATGTGGTGATCACCGGACGCGCCGCGCTCCAGGCGCTGATCGATGCCGCCGACACAGTCACTGAACTGGCCGACAAAAAACACGCCTTTCGCGATGGCATCCGCGCCCAGAAAGGCATTGATCTGTAATACGCGACGGCGCAGGCGATGACTCATTGCCCGGTATAAAACGGCTGTCGCCGCTTGTCTTCGCCAGACCGGCGTGCTACGCGCACAGCGTTGGGGATTTATCCCCAAACCCCTTTTTAAAACGGGTCTCGAAAAAGCAAGCCCTTTGGTAGGGGCGCTGGGGTAAAATGGTTGGCACAATACCAGGAATCGCCGGCTAGCGCCGCGCACCAAGCAAAAGGCCTCGTTTTTTGCGGCGGGCTTTTTTGCGCCGTGCAATGGCCCGGTTATGCCGTGCAACAATATCGCGATAAACATGCATCATGCTTCTGCAACGCTGTGGACCGGCGGGATGTTCGGCATCTCCGGGAACGCGGGAGATAAACCGGCAGATACGCCGCATGCCGCTTCGCGTCAGCCAGCCCTGACGGACGCCGCGACGAATGGCAAAGGCATCGGCTGTATCTTCATCAAAACCGCGAAACTGATGACCACATTCGTGGGCATAGATATAGAGTTGTACCGTTTTGTTTTCCTTTGACATATAGATCGGATTGACAATGATGAAGCCTGGATTGGTATAGGCACCGGCCCATGTATCAAATTCCGGATCAAGAATGGACGGGCGCTTGCCACACATCACGCGCCGCCCCCCGAGTCTCAATCTTCCCGGCGCCACATATCTGGCAATACCGCCGGCTTCCGCAAGATACTGCTCGACGGTGAGGTTACCGGAATAGGGTGAAGACAGTTGCGCCCGGACCGAAAAAGGGTACATTGCTACACCCCATAATATCCCCAATCCGATCGCCAGTATAGCGCCAGGTCTTTCAGCTTTCATGCTATCCCCTTTACAGCACAATATGTTTCGTTGTTTCAAGCCCGCATAATTATGGACATTAACACAATTGCTCCAGTGTTTAAACACGGGCAGTCTATATTGTGATAACGATTTTTTGAGGGCATAATGTCGCTGTTTCTTACCCGGGGATGACCGGCTGGCGGACTGATACGCCAAAAAAAATGACAGATTCTGTTTTGGTGCATTTCCTCAACAGATTTCAGAACTCTCACTCTCCTGCACGATGATTACACCGGTTCTCCCTTCAGCATGCGGGGTACGCTCCCCGAAAGACCGGCAGCTTCACTGATAAACATGTTTTTTGCGAAAGGCAAATGACCGGCGATATTGAGTCCGAAATCCCGCACCGTTCGCAGGATCATATTGTCGTTGGAGAACAACGAATTGAGGGCCACCATCCCCGCCGTAAAGGCGAAGCTGTCAAAACGCCGCCATTGCTCGTAGCGCTGCAATTGTGACAGGGAACCGATATCCAGTCCGAGGCGATGGGCATCAATCACCGTTTCCGCCAGCGCCGCCACATCGCGCAGCCCGTAATTCAGCCCCTGCCCGGCGATCCAGTGCATCCCGTGGGCGGCATCACCAACCAGCACGAAACGTTCCTTCACATAGTCCCGCGCCACCAGCATGGTGAGCGGAAAGGCATTGCGCGGCCCGTCCAGTGACAGCTCGCCCAGTTGTTCGAGCAGTTCGTCCCCCATGCGCAAACGCACCTGGGCAAGAAATTCCTCATCATCCATATCGACCACTTTGGAAGCCAGATCCGCCTGCTCGGTCCAGACCAGCGAAACGCGATTGCCAGTCAGGGGCAGAACCGCAAACGGCCCAGCGGGGAGAAAATGCTGTACAGCGCGCCCGTTATGGGGGTGCGTGTGAGCAATGGTGGCCACAATGCCCCACTGGCTGGCCGGCCAGTCGATGGTCTTTATGCCGGCCAGCTTGCGAAGACCGGAGGCCCTGCCATCCGAGGCTGCCAGCAACCTTGCCCGATGCACGCCGCCATCGGCCAGTTGCACCTCGACGCTTGCCGCTGCCGTTGTGAAACCGGTCACATCGACAGGAGAAATCACCCTGATGTCATCTCGTTCGGCATAGACGCGGGCCAGCGCCGCCCTTAGCACATGCGCCTCGACAACCCAGGCGGCGGGATCACCATTTTCCATTTCATTGTCGAGATGCAACAACACCGGTTTCATGACATCCGACAAACGGCTGTCGGAAATATCAATCGCAGTCATGGGTTGCGCCTGTTCGGCGACATGCTGCCAGACCCCCAGCAATTGCAGCAGATTGCGGGAAGAAGCCGACAGGGCAAAGGCGCGCCCGTCCATTTCCGGCGCCAGACGATCTTCGGGACCTTCCTTGCTCAGCACCGTTACGCGCAAACCGCTATCAACCGATCCGCCGCGCAGCGCAAGAGCCAGCGGCAGCCCGGTCAGCCCGCCCCCGGCAACAAGAATATCACTCGTGTCAGACTGGCTCATGGTTCGGCTCCCTGGTATTGTACTGGTTTTAAAATACTCATGCTTTATATATAGGCGCGAGAAGCAAAAGAAAACCGGTACAAATACGCAGTCAACCAGGCCGCAACAGGACAGAAAATTGCCATGACAGCAGACAGGGACAATCACCCCGCACAGCAACACAACAAGCCTTCGGCCCTTGGCAGGCTGGTTGAAACCCTGGAGCTGGAACGCCTTGAGATCAATCTGTTTCGCGGCCGTTCACCGGATGACGGCTGGCAGCGGGTCTTCGGGGGCCAGGTGGTGGGACAGGCCCTGCGCGCTGCAACCCATACCGTCGAGGGGCGCTTTGCCCATTCCCTGCATGCCTATTTCATGCGTCCGGGTGATCCGAAAATCCCCATTATCTATGAAGTGGAGCGCACAAGAAACGGACGTTCGTTTTCAACAAGACGGGTGGTCGCCATCCAGCATGGCAAGGTGATTTTCACAATGGGCTGTTCGTTTCACATGGATGAACCCGGTCTCTCCCATCAGATGGACATGCCCGATGTTCCCGATCCTGATGATTTGCCGGGCGAAAAGGAAGTACGCAACCGGCTGCTGGACAAAATGCCGGAGCCCATCCGTTCCTACTGGAAGAAAGAACGGCCGGTCGAAGTGCGCCCCGTTGATATCAATCGCTATATTGCCCCGGACCGGGACAGCCCCGTTCAATATGCCTGGTTGCGGCCCACCGGCAACCTGCCCGGTGACATCGAAAAGGATCTTGATCTGCACCAGTGCGCCATTGCCTTTGCCACCGACATCTCTCTGCTGGACACAGCCCTTGTCCCCCACGGGCGCACCATCTTTGATCCACGCCTCGCGCTTGCCAGCATCGACCATGCCCTGTGGTTCCACAAACCGGTGCTGTTTGATGACTGGATGCTTTATTGTACCGACAGCCCGGTGGCCTCGGGCGCCCGCGGCTTTACCAGAGGAACCCTGTTCACCCGCAAGGGCGAACTGATTGCCTCCACCGCCCAGGAGGGCCTGATCCGCGAGGTCGGATCATAGTGCAGTAAACACAGATCCCTGGTGGCGATAATGCCTGTGATGGCGATGGCGCCGCAGATGATGGTGTCGACGATAAAGCGGGCCTTGAAAGCGAGAAAGATGCCGGGGAAATCGTCCACAGGGACTCAAACGGTACCGTGCTGGCCGTCGGTGATACGGTCACCCTGATCAAGGATCTGCCGGTCAAGGGGGCCGGGTTTACCGCCAAGCGGGGAACGGCCGTGCGCGGCATTTCGCTGGTTGCCGACAATCCGGAACATATTGAAGGCCGCGTCAATGGCCAGCAAATCGTCATCCTGACACAATTTGTCAAAAAGGCGGGATAATACCAGGGAGCCAAATTGTTGACTCACGTCTCGCTTCCCGGACAAGCGATAGCACAGAACCGGGACCCAGGGGCAGCAAGTAAGGAACTCGTGGAAAGGGCAAACAAAAACAAATGCATATCACTTGTGGCTCTGGACCCCGGCTCAAGGCCGGGGAGCCGGGTGGATTACAAACCTGACAAAAATATAAAGGTCAGACATCTTGTGTTCCGGTAAAATGCAAAGGTCACGCTTTTTGCTCGCCGGTCTTATTTTGAGATGGGCGTCAGCCCACTGCCATTTCCTGCTGCTTTCTTTTTGTCCTCTTTGGTAGCAGATCCGGTGGAGGGCACGGTCGTGGTTGAAACCGGCGATGGCTCTACGGCCTTTTCAATAACCTTTGCCAGATGACCCGAGGGATCGGAATTTTTACTGTTGAGCCTCTCGATCATCTGCTCGGTGTGATTGCGGATACGATCCAGCTTGCGCCTCACTCCTTTTCCCCAGCCCACCGGATTACGCCGTAACCAGACGGAACGGAACCACCTGGTGCTTTTGACAAAGGCTTCGCCCAGATCACCGACATCGCTGTCACCCAGCCCCTTGCCGAAATGAGACGCAAAAACACGCCGGGCCATATAGTGCCCTGCTGCAAACAGCCCGACACTGCCAAGAATAAGGGACACCAGCTTCCAGGTGGCGAGGGCAAAGCCCGTCTTCCACCAGATGATAACGGCGACCAGAGCCAGAAACGCCAGCAGAACAAGGTCGGTAATACGCACAGCCATACGCCACTTCTTCAGGGCCGCATTCAAAAGCGGAATGGCATCCCCCTCGATATGATTGGCAAGCAGTTTGAGATTGCCGACAATCCGGTAGGTGCGTACCGTATTGAGACCCTCCAGATGCTCCATGATCTGCTCATGATCGGCATCGCGTTTTTTCCTGTAGGCCCCCCAGACTTCTCTGTTGTCCACTGGCACAGCGATTTTATCGTTGTAATAGACATAAAATTTTCCGGCCGAAAGACCGCTTTGCGCCAGTGAGGAGCGCCAGGCGGCAACGATGTCTTCAAGATTGTTGTCGGCCGCCGAAGTATCGATCTGGTTGAGAATATAGATGAATTTCTCGCTGTCCATGCTGTTGACATGCTCTTCCACCAGATGTTTGAGCGTATCCTGCATGGCGCCCGATTCCGGATGGCGGGCATCAAAGAACACCAGCACAAGGTCCGACAGGCGGACAATATGTTTGGTCAGACGCAGGGTTGACTTTCGCTGCTCGTCGGCATCGAAACCGGGACTGTCAATGACCAGCTTGCCACGCAAAATCTCGCTGGGCACTACTTTCATTTGCAAAAACTTGTCGATTTTTGTGCCATCTCCGGGTGAAACTTCCTCGATATCCTTGCTGATCTGATAAAAGGGAAAGCGCGGGTCACTGTCGAGGGCCTGGCCCGGCAGGGTCTTGACCTTTTTGTCGGGACCGTAGGAAAGCACGGTAAAACGGTCATCGACGGCCTGATTGCCGGAGCGCTGCACATCCACACCCAGCCAGCTGTTGATAAAGCTCGACTTGCCCGCCGAAAACGTCCCGAGCACCGACACCAGCGGCCACCAGGAAATATGGTTCGCGTAGGAAATGCCACGCGGCAACAGGCCAATACGCCAGGCAATCCGATCCAGCTCGGAATAGCTGTCCACGGCCTCCACAAGATCGGAATTTTCATGCTGCAAATGCTCTTTCAGCCTTTGCAGACGGTTTTGCGCATAGTTTTTTCGCGACATTTCAACCCCTTGGTGATGAGTGGCAATGGCAAATATGTACACGAAATCAGGTTTGAGGTCCATTGGTAAGCCCGTTGCCATGTGAAACAGGGTTACCGACAGCCCGAACGGGCATAACCTGTGAAATACAAGTAACCCCGATTATGGATAGAGGATATTGTATCTTACTGATTTAAAACAACAAATAATGTCATCCCCGCGCAGGCAGGGATCCATACGCCGCAGCCTTGCGGGTTACAGCACGATGATCAGACCATTGGGACCTGTTGGCATATCCGCAAACCGACAGTTTCGTGGTTATGGATCCCCGCCTTCGCGGGGATGACACTGAAATACAAGCGAAAATCATTAATCGTTGACTGGCGTTTGTGAAAATCCCTATCCATTATCCGGGTTACCACAACGCAAAAAGGCTGGCTCACCTTTCTCTTTCGGTATCAATGTTTCGTTTCCCGGACAAGCGCCAGCGCAGATCCGGGACCCAGGGGCAATAAAAAGGGAGTACGTTGAGAAAACGAACAAAAACAAAAGCATATCACTCGCGACTCCGGATCCCGGCGCTGCGCTTTTCGCCTGTCCGGGAAAAGATTCGGCCAATATCGTGCAAAAGCCCTGACAGCCCCGCTATCCAAAGGCACCGAAATCGTGGGCGATACCGGTTCCTAGCAGCAAAACCAGTTCCCAGGTCTGCTCCATTGTATCGATGAGATCGCGCTGAATGGAGGCGTAGGAAACCCCCTGATGGGCCAGATCACCCGCCTCTTCACTCATATGATAATCCAGCGGTTGCGGCATCGAGACCGGATAGACCTCACGCAGCAGCTTTACCGCCTCCGGGATATGAAACGAGGTCACGAGACCAATCACGCGCTCGCGCGAAATATCGTTGGCCATTGAAAATTCGGGAATTTGCGCCGCCAGCAGGAAAATATGCTGAACAAGAGCGATGCGCAGGGCATGCATGATGTCCATGTCCTCGCGCCACGCCTCCCCGGCCCGGGAAACCTTTATATCCAGTTCCTCAAATATATCATGCAGCCGCACCGCATCCTCGCGCAAATAGGTGGCCAGGTGCATGATACCGTCATGACGGTGATCACCGCGTAGCAGGTCGGCAAGATCAATGCAGGCATTCTTCAGATGCTCCTCTTCCCGGTTGAGGGGTCTCGTCACCCAGAAGGCATCGTCAAACAGCGTTGCATAGGAGGCCAGCGTCTTGATGCTCGAAAGGGAGCGCGCATGCTGCACCAGTGACATGATGCGCCGCAATCGCTCCGACCCCCTGTACATATCGACAAACCGGTCATGCTCGTAGCGCACGGTTTCACCGACACCGGAAATCACATTGAGCACATAGCCCATTTGCTGCAACAGGGCATTGTGGGGAATGGCCCGCATCTCGCCGAGCAGGGCACGCTGATCATGTCCGGTCTCGAACTGGCGGGTTGATTTTCGTGAACCGGTTTTCACCAGTAAACCGGTGCCAAAGGCCCCCAGCGCATCGCGATAATCCCTGTTGTCGAACAGGGCCGTCTGGTAATTCATGATATGCTCGAAAAAATCGAGACTGAAATCGAGGTCATCATAAAACTGATCGTCCGGTTTTTCCCGGGCTCCCTCGCAACTGCTGGTGAGCATGGCCACCAGTACGCTCAGCGCCAGTCTGTCCGAACCGAACAAAACATAGCCGTCTCCCCCCTGAAAGCTGACTTCATGGTGCAGGGGAATATTGAAAGCGCGATAGCGCCAGCGCACCCACGGGGTCATGACATATTCAAACCGGTCACGCAGGCTGGCCGGATGCGCCCCGCGCCCCATGCTCTCGCCATGCGTATCGAAAATCAGCACCGTGATATCGTCTCTGCCGGCTTCCCCGGCCACTACTTCGGCAAGCTGACCATGAAAGCGCTCAATGGCGAGAGCCGCCGGGATCTGACCGATAAACCGGCCCGCATCGGAAAAGCCGGTCTGCACACAAAGACGCCCGCGCTTCCTGATATAGTCGCGATAGGCCTCCGTTTTCAGCAACAGCGATATGATCCGCGCGCCGTGATCAAGCGCCTCCTCTGTTTCCAGCAGCGGCGAGACATCCACCCGATCATCGACGCCATAGAGCTTTGCCAGATAAACCCCGGCCAGCACCGTAAACGGGGTTTCGCACTCGGCGATCAGCAGGCGAACGGGCGTATCGCGATCAATATGTTTGAGAATCTGGGTAATCACCAGAAACTGCCTTATGGCCGTGGCCCGTTCCAGCGCCAGCGAGGCGAAATTGACTTTCTGTGCTTTGGTGTCTGCAATAAGGTCATCCAGTTTTTGCAGCATAACCCTTGATGCGAGGTCGACACTGCCGGTGATTTGCAGTGGTGCACGCGCCACATTATGCAGTTGCGCCGCATTGATGCGAAAATGCATGCGGGCCGTCCCCAGCCCCTGCGCCCTTATTCCGGCACGCAATTCAACCAGCCGCATGACGATTTCATCGTCTTCAACAAGCTTTATGATGTCATCAAGTCGGGTAATCACCCCTTTCACACTGCCTGCAAGCCCCCTGTCGCGATTTTCGGTCAGGTGATTTGCGGCTTTTGACAACAGATCGGGATCTTCAAGATCGGCCGCAAAAAGTTCTATATGCTCCTTTAACAGCTCGTCTTCCGCCTCGAAAAGCGCTTTCAGGGCCGCAAGTTCCGATGAAACCCTGTCGGCGCCCGGCCTTTCTGCCAGATCGGCGATTTTTTCCCTGTAGCGTTCCACCTGCATCTGTTTTTCAGCAAGGCGAAAACGGATACTGTCATACCATCTGATATCGTTGCGCCCGTCCATGTCATAGCCAACCCAGCTGTTCATTTCGACCGGATCGGGATCGAGCGTGGTCCATTGCTGTGGCCAGGTCTCGCGCGCCACTTCCAGAATGGTGCGGGTCATGCGATCAGCGGCCCTGCGGGCGAACAGAAGCGCCTGCTGCACCTGGTGATGTTCACTGGCAAGGCTGATATCCGGGTCCGGACCGTGGCCGGTTGTCGCGAGGCGTTCGGCCACCTCGTGATAAGCGAGTTCCCCTTCCTGGCCGATAAAATCCACCAGCGCGGCCCGCAGGCCCTGCGACATCATGAAGGTGGGATGGGCTGTAAACACGGCACCATGAAGGGGTTTTTGCCACTTTCGCGCGAATTCGGCAAAATCAACCGTTTGCCCATTCCTTTGCGTCGAGGCGACAACCAGGCGACGAAACCGCCCCAGAACCCGGTTTTCGTCAATGACACC
The DNA here is from genome assembly GCA_027069645.1 of Hyphomicrobiales bacterium. Classification (GTDB taxonomy): domain Bacteria; phylum Pseudomonadota; class Alphaproteobacteria; order Rhizobiales; family JAKIUO01; genus JAKIUO01. The sequence continues at coordinate 3,013 of JALXEI010000231.1, read as the reverse complement.
CAGCCGCTTGCGAACGGTGCCGGCCCTGTGCAAAACGGCCCGGTTACACAATTCCTCGCAGGCTGTCGCGAGATCATTGTGGCCAATATCGCCTTTTTCCATCAGACGGGAAATATCAAATGCCAGTTGCTTGACCGGCAGGAACTGCGGGTCGTCACCCACACGTTTGCGGTGCTTGCGCAGTTTTTTTCGCCAGTCCTCAAGCCACTGACCGGTGCTGTTTTTTTGTTTTGCGTGTTTGCTCATTATATGGTCTTGTTCCGGTTGCTCCGGCATGCCGATGGCCCGCCCCCGACCGATATTAAAATTCCGTATTCGGAAAACGGGGCCGGGTTGCAGATATTGCCTGATTGATCAATGTGCACCGGAACCTAGCCGCAAAACGGCCCGCTGCCAAGCCCGCGCCAAAAACAGGATTTATCTTTCGAAATGTCCCTTCCCGCCATCATTTTTGATCTCGACGGTACGCTTGTCGATACCGCCCCCGATCTCATCAACACGCTTAATCACATTCTGGCGCAGGAAAACCATCCGCCAGCGCCCGAAACGCAGATGCGCACGATGATCTCCGAGGGTGCCCGCGCCATGCTGAATAAAGGATTTGAACTCGCCGGAGACAAAAAAAATGCCGATCAGCTTGATGAACTGACCCGGCGTTTCATTCGCCACTATGGCGAGAATATCTGCCGCCAAAGCCGCCCGTTCACCGGGGTCATCGACAGCCTGGAGCGCCTTGCAAACCGCGGTCATCCGCTGGCGATCTGCACCAACAAGACCGAGGCTCTGGCCATAAAGCTGATCGAAAATCTTGCCATGCAAAACCATTTCGGGGCTATTGTCGGTTGCGATACGCTGGCGGTAAAGAAACCGCATCCCGGCCATATATGGGGCACGGTTGAAGCCCTCGGGCGAGTGCGCAACAACGCTATAATGGTTGGCGACAGTGAAAATGACATAAAAGCCGCCAAAGCCGCCGGTATACCGGTGATCGCCGTCGATTTCGGTTACTCCACCGAACCGGTGGCACGCTTTAACCCGGATGCCATACTTTCCCGCTATGATGATTTCGAACAGGTGCTGGCACAACTCCTCTGATACTTCGGTTTTGCCAGACATGCCGGAAACAGCCGGGGCACAGCAGGATGAAGATATTGGCATCACCAGTGCGATACCTTAACGGCGCCCGCACACTGGCGCTGGCCGTTTTGCTCGCCATCACCTGCCCCGTCATGCTGTCGGCACGCACCGTCATGCCCGGCAACAGTTATGTGGTGCTGGATCTCCCCGACAGTTTCAAACCGCAATCACGCTTTGCCGGTTTTTTCTCGGCCGATGCCGGGGCAACAATCATGGTGCTGGATCTGCCCCGCGCAGCCTATAACGGCTTCACGGATCATTTCGAGCGGGAACTGGAGCGCAAGGGCTATAGCGAAGTGCGGCACGGCAAACTTCCCGACCGCCATGATGACCATCTGTTTTTCTTTGCCCGCCAGCATACGCCGGTGGGGCAGTTCGACAAATATCTGCTGGTTTTTCGGAACGCGAAACGGGCGGCATATGTCACCATTACCGTCAATCCGATCGAAAAGGTGGATACCCCTTTAAGCTATATTGAAGCCCGGAACATTCTTTCCAGAGCCCGCCTTTCCAGGCATCGTGCGGCCGTCGCAAAGGGCTACAAACTCGCCTATACGGGCCTTTTCAGAGAACGTGAAACGGTGATCGGAACAACAAGCGTTTTTGTGCCCCGGAAACAAATAACGGCCTCGGGCAGCGGGCGGACCGGCAAGCCCATGCTGGTTGTTGCGCCGTCTTTGTCGCACCGCAAGGTCCGGGACCTTCACGCCACCGCCCGGGCTTTGATGCACAAATTCACGCGCTTTCGCGACATGAAACTCAGGGCAGAAGAAGATGTCATCGTAGATGGCATGAAAGGCTATGGCCTTTCCGGCGTCACCATCAACAAATCCGACAAACGCCGCATGGGCATATACCAGCTTGTACTGGCCAACCCGCAAGGCGGCTATTTTCGCATTGTCGGTATTGCCCCGGAAAAGGCTTTTCAGCGCTATCTCGACGAATTTCGCCGCATGGCTGCCAGTTTTCGCCTTGAACATCGGAAAAGAACCCGATAGCGCGCAATTTGCCGGTTGACACAAAAGCGCCCGAACCGTAAAAACAGCCTTCCATCCCGTGGCCCGGCCTCGGGGTGCAAGCCTGCTCGTGGCCGGAAGATATGGCTTCCGGATCTGTCGGGGCACCTTCAGGGGCCGCCCAGAGGAGAGACAGGGTCCATCCATAATTTGTACAATGACCTGACAGGGACACACAAATCCATGACCAAACGCATACGCGCCAAATACAAAATCGACCGCCGCATGGGCGAAAATATCTGGGGCCGCCCCAAAAGCCCCGTCAATCGCAAGGAATATGGCCCTGGAATGCATGGCCAAAACCGTCGTCGCGGCAAGCTGTCTGATTTCGGCATCCAGTTGCGCGCCAAGCAAAAGCTCAAGGGCTATTACGGCAATATCACCGAAAAGCAGTTCAAGCGCATCTATTTCGCCGCTGACCGCATGAAGGGTGACACTTCGGAAAATCTCATCGGCCTGCTTGAGCGTCGCCTTGATGCCATTGTTTATCGCGCAAAATTTGTCCCCACCGTCTTTGCTTCGCGCCAGTTCGTTTCCCATGGCCATATTCTGGTCAATGGCAAGCGCGTCAACATCCCGTCCTATCGCTGCAAACCAGGTGATGTTATCGAAGTGCGCCAGAAATCACGTGACCTGGCCATTGTCATCGAAGCCACCGGCAGCCCGGAACGCGATGTCCCGGACTATCTCGACGTTGATCACGGCAAGCTCAAAGCCACCTTTGTCCGCGTCCCGGAACTGGCCGAAGTGCCTTATCCGGTCGTCATGGAACCCAATCTGGTGGTCGAGTTCTATTCGCGCTAGTGGTTTGTCTTTCTTATACCAGATCACAAAATGAATGACCGTTGTCATCCCGTCGA